>JAJBVU010000206.1 GCA_020859645.1 Eubacterium sp.
CTGGTAAATCAGAAGCTATTTTTAGCATTTTCTGTACTGAAATTTTTTCGTCAAAGTCCTGTTCAAGCAATGCGAAATAATCTGTTAATAGCGGCAAAAGGTTTTCTTTAATATATGCAGTGCTTTTTCATTAGCTTTCTGGTTTTTGTATTTTCGTTTCAATTGAGCTTTTAATGTATTTAATTGTATTAAGTCGCTATAATACTCTTGACTAATCATACCTGCAAAAACAGGAAATTGGTCTATCACATCTTTTCTTTTATAAAAATCTGAGAAACGATAGAATAACGCAAACTTACTTGCTATTAAGTTTTGATGTTGAAACAAGTATGAAACCATATTTCTTAATGAGGCTTTTTACCCTGCTGGTCAGCATCAGTAGCCATATTTGTGACAAATAGACCTAATGCACATTCAATCTCATTTTTTACATCTTTATACGGCAAAGCAGGTTTTTCTACAAAATAGCTTAGCTCCAAATTTTCAGCTTCAAGATCCTTTGCTTCTTTAGAAAAATGCATTTTGCCGCCATCGTCCCAATTATAACGAGCGATAACATAGGTATTATCACCTATAGCCATTACAAGAGTATAAAGATGCGAAAAGTCGGTTATTTTGCCTTTTGGTATTGTACAATGAGTACTACACAGACAATAATCAATTATCTCAACTAATGCACTTTTAGCTGTTTTGGATTCGCCAGTGATTATATTTACCCCTTGCTTAAGTGGAACTACTCTTTTTTCTCCAATTTTATTAAATATAATGATGGCTTTTATATAACTTTTCATTTTGTATCAACTCCTAAAAAGAAAGATAACTGGTCTTCGGTGGGTTTTGAAAACACAATTCCTAGATAAAATGCACATTTAATCCAATCTCTAATCGTTCCTTCAAAATTTTTATAATTGACTTCTTGGATAAGCACAATCTTGTGATTGTCAATGACTATTTTATCTTCGGAAGATAATATAATAATAGCTTCTTTACAATATGTCTTAAGTGAATTATATCTATCTACATATCCGGACAATCGCGTCCTACCAGAAATCTTAGCTTCTTCTATAATTTGAGAAGATTGAAACAATGTATCAATCCGACTTCTTTTATTAGCGGTTACTAATTTTTCTCGTGATTCAGCATATAATAAAATGGGAATTGCCATAAACGCTAATTTAATTTCACAGGGTTTTTCGTAACCAGAAAGAAAGCCCTGAATAAGTAAAGAATAAAAATGAGGATTCATTGAAAGCTTTTTTATGTTATTAATGCTCATTCTCTTCTTCACCTACTTTCCATGTGAAATCTGTTTCGTCCACTATGTTATGTATAATTCCTCGCTGAAAATATCCTTGATTGCGAATAATAGAGCCAAAATCTTTCGCATCCCAACTCATTACACCATTGTAAAACTGCTTTGAAATTCTTATCTGTTCTTCCTCGGTCGTTCCTTTAGCATCCAAACTACTATTCTCTTTACTATATTGCATCTTTTCAGACAAATCTTCCATATATGATTCAAGACTTTCTAAATACATAAGGTTGTCCCTAAAATATTTGGCAACGGTTAAATCTGCTTTCCAATAATCTGACATTGCATTTGGAATCATTTTGTTATACTGTATTTCGCGAATAGATGCAACAAATTTTTTCTGTTCAAGTGTAGAAATTTCTTCGTCAGGAACATCTGCTTTTGCGTACTCATTTGGAAGTGGTGCAGTTCCTTTCATTCCGTATGCTGCAGATTCAACTTGACAAATTTCATCAAAATCATGTTTTGTCACTTCCCACTTGTGAGGTGGAACTGTTATTTTTTTTAATATCCGCCCAAGTAATGCACCTATATATCCATCTCGATTTTCGAAAGGAATATGTCCTACATATTTAGAAAATTCATTAGATATACCATCTATTGAAGTTTTCGCATCCTCAATCGTAAATTCATCTAATATTTCTAAAAGGCGACCTTCATCGTATGAATCATTAAAGATTCTGTTATACTGGCTTCTAAATGTTTCTTCCTTTTCCTTAGAGATAGCTCCTATGTCTTTTTAAACATTCTAATTTCTCAGTATTTTGCAGATTATTCCATCCACATAATTGAGAATTGCTCTGAATTGTAGCTGTAGTACTGAGTATATAATTAGAAAAGTTTTTTACACGCTCATAGTCTGTATACCAATTTGCAAGTGTCTTCCAAAAATCTATGTCTCTGTCTGAAATAGATTTATTACCAAAATGATGTTTTACTTCTCTCTGAAAGCGACCTCCCATATCATTTATAATACTCACATCACCATTTGTTTCAATTTGCAGAGTATCACCATCGTTTAATTCAAAACAATCTCTTAATGCTATTAAATACTGGTATATATCGCCTGCTTTATTCAGAGTTGCGTCATTAACTGCTTTTGCCACAGCCGATACCTCCCTTCAGATTTGACCACCTACTGATCTGGCTTCCCCAGTCTTGCTGCCATTCTTCCTCATTCACTATCGCATTAAATACAGGTTCAAGAAACACTTGCATTTCCTTAATAACAACCTCAAACTCAAGTGTATCGTCTTTTATGGTTTTCAAGAAGAATTTCCACCGTTTCTGCATATCCTCATCATCGGCAAGTGCGATTATACGCTTAAAGCTATCTTTATCATAAAAAGTACCGCGACGCTGTAAGGTTTCAAAAATAGCTGTTTGTAGCTTTGCACCATCAAAATCAAATGTTCTTGACAGATAATAAATATCATAAAAGTCTTTCATTCTGCCGGTTAGTTCAAAACGCTGTAAAATAGCATCAAATTTTTCGGCAATCGTACTTTCAAGAGAATACGTTTTTATAACAGGCATTTCAAAATCAGGAAGTTGTGTGTTTATTGTACGCTGCTCCGCTTTCGGTACAATGACATCACCGATCCCTATATCCACATTAAACGGTACACGGACATTTTTTATCTGTCCGATAATTTGTGCGCTGATACCGTGATATTTTCTTTGCGGTGAAATTTCTTCAAAGCCTTTTGCTGTCATAGTAATATAATCATTACCTGTATGAATCTTTATAATATTTTCAACTAATTCTTTCACATCTTCAATCGAATTTGAAAAATTACGCAGTAAAAAATCAACATCAATCGTAGCACGACTTTCAAAATTGGTCAGCGTATAGATGAATAGTCCTCCTTTTAGAACAAGACAATCATCATACCCCGACTTTGATAGCTTACGCAAAAACTCCTCCTGCATAAAAAGCTGCAAGCACTGCTGATAGCTAATGCCGGAAACCTTTGCTTTATTTCTGAGTTTTGCAAGAACAGAAGCTGCAACATCAGCCATTATAACCACACTCCAATCAAATCTTTTACTCGCTGTTGAACTCTCAGTTTTTTTGCGTATTGCATAAGATTAGGTATATTTTTTCGAGAGTCTTTCACATAATTTTGTATCGCTTTATTAAATATTTCTTTGTCCATCTTATTCATATTTCGCAGTACATCACAAATAGTACGATCACGGTCATATATACGAACTCTTACAAAATCAATTTCTCCGCTTGTTTCACCAATAGCAAGCAAATTTGGCTCAATTCTATATGCTTTTACAAAAGGATATTCAATCTTCACTCTTTGCCGAAAAGTGTTTTTATCTATTGTAATATTCCATTCTGCCGGATTTCTGTCGCTGTATTGATAATAAAACAGAGCAGTTTCCATACACAATATAGCAT
>JAJBVU010000189.1 GCA_020859645.1 Eubacterium sp.
AAATACAGCCTTTAGGTTAATTTACAAGATGTGCAAAATAATCCGCAAAGGAGGAATATATATGTAGCAACATAAACACAACAACAAAAAGGCAACCCGAACATCAACTCGCAAAAATTCAATACAAAGGAGAAAAATAATATGGACTCAGTATACACACTTAGAAAAATTACAGATGACTTTAAAAATATGAGTGATGACTACGATTTTTATGACATAATAAGCACACGCACTGTTTATGAGAGAGATAGCCGCCTGTGCTGCTTTACGTCCGGGTGGAAGAATATTCCCGATAAATACTTATATGACTTATATAAAAGTAACTTTTCCGATACCGATTTCGGACAATACTATAAGAAATTTTTCGATAAGGAATTACTTGCGAGAATTTTCACTCTTAATAAGGAAGATACCATTAACAATAAGAAGCTTATCGACCTTTTGGACAAAGACGGGTATTTGACCATATACCGTGGACACAGCCGGGCAAGTTTGAAAAATTCCAACTCTTGGACAATAAACAGGGATATAGCTGAATTTTTCGGAAAAAGGAACGCTCTATTTAATAAGGCTAAAAACTACTATATCTTTACAGGCAAGGTCAAGTTGGAAAATGTTATTGCCTTTACGGAAGATAGACAGGAATCTGAAATTGTTGTTGAAGTAGATAATATTGAGGACATAACAAAGGAAAAGTTTACCTTTAAAGTAGAAGATTTTTAATAATATTACAGACTTCAGGAGGATATATAATATGACAAACGAAAATAATACTGTAAATTTTGACATATAACAGATTGAATATTTGGTAAATCAGATGAAAGAAAACTTAAATAAGACAAAAGAAACAACACAACGGACATTTGACTTATCAAACAAACTTAATAAAATAACAAATAATGTAATAGCATTGAAGTCAGACATAGCAAAACTGAATGACAGAGTAACAGCCTACGAACAGGGTATCAGCGGAGATAGTTGCAGAAAATACACAGTAAATGAGTTTAAGGAGTATGTCAACAGCAATAACGGCAAAAAATATAGTATATTGACACTTGGTGACGAACTTTTCGAAACTGTTCTTACAGGTGCTTTGGAATATGATGAATGCCTCGATGAGTTTAGAGTAATCTTTGGAGACGGGTGTTTTAACTTTGACCATCGCATTATAAATAATGTCAACATTTACAATAATGGTAAGATTGACCTTGTATCGGCTACGGACGCAGGAGGGTTAGCCGAAGCTATGTCAAGAACAGCTACAACCGCCGATATGGCGGGGGTAAGTATGGACAAGCTTCTCGGATATTTGGCTGTTACAGGTGAAGTAACCCAAAAATCAATGTCAAGCATAGGTGAAAGTTATAAAACGATTTTTACAAGAATGTCTGACATTAAGTCGAATAAACTCGAACTCGTAGACGAGGACGGAACAACCGAAACCTTAAGCGATGTTGAGCTTACACTTAAAAACGTAGGCATTGACCTCAGAAAAACCGTTACGGAATATAACAGCTATGAGGAAGTCCTTGACTCATTAGCCGCCAAATGGGACACTCTTAACCAAGTGCAGCAAAACGCACTGACTAAAGCTTTTGCCGGAACAAGACAGGGCGAAAATTTCCGTGTTCTTATGGAAAACTACGATAAAGCCGTAGAATACAGTAATGTAGCAGCCGACAGTTTAGGAACAGCGGAGGAAAAGTTTGACGCTTATCTTGATTCGATAGAGGCAAAAACCAAGTCTTTACAGGCAAATTTTGAGAGCCTTGCCAATAATACTGTTTCAACAGAAATGATAGGCGGCATAATTGATACCACTTCCGCAATCATAAATCTCATAGATAAAAGTCAAATTTTAAAAGGAACTTTAACAGGTCTTGCGGTTGCAGGAACAATTAAGACCTTCTCGAAACTGTTTCTACGTCTGTTGGCTATACTCTTTCAGACGAAATGGAAACCATATGGACACCTGTTGTAGATGAGACCGGGGAAATTTCGGACGTTCTCACTACATACAGCAATAATATGGCTTCAAATATGACCACTTTACAGACTACGGTTGAGGGTATAGTTGATAAGATTGAAGAAATGATAGAAGCTTCAGATGACCTTGCGGCAAGCCTTATAAGTGCGGCAAGCAGCGACAGCACAGCGGTCAACACAGGTTCGGGGTCAACGAGCAGTTCAAGCAGTGATAGTTCGAATGTAACGGTAACTACAACTACGGCTTCGGATAATTCAAGCAGTTCGAGTTCGTCAAGCAGCTCATCGGGCAAAATGACGAATAGTCAAGCTATCAGTGCATTAGCAAAAATAGCGAACAGTGCGGGCAAAAACTATCTGTCTAAGGTTTATGAGACTATTCCCGAAGGTGTTTCGGACGCTATGCCTGTAAACTCTTCAACTAAAAAGGGAACATACTTTGTGTATAAGCGTGGGGGTGAATATCAGGCGAGATATTTAGCCTACGGAGATACAGCGAGCGTTAAGAAATCTATCCTCGGAACTTACGCTACAGGTACAAAATATAACCCCAAAGCGGGCGAATACATTGTAGATGAGGAAGGTGCGGAACTTATTGCTCATAACAGCGGAGGAAGAATTACGGGGCTTGAAGTAGGCGACAGGGTGTTCAATTCGGGCGAAACCGCAAATTTAGCGGATAATCTTGAAGCTATGTCAAGTTCGGAGTGGGTAAGACTTGAAGATACAGACTTTTACAAGAGATATATGAACAGCGTTGTAAGCGGCTTGCCTTATACAACACCTATGTACAATATACCTTATACAAGCGAAATTGTACCGAATTACAGCAGTATGGCAACCACAAACAGCAGCAATATAATTCACAATTACTATGTAGATGATATATCTTTGCCGAATGTACAGAACGCTTCCGAATTGTACGGCGAAATAATGAATATAGCCAAAAAAGACGACAAATTTACTAAGCTTGTTCAAACCGTAACAGCAAGCGGTTTAGACAGCCGAAAGAACAGCAAAGCAAAGAATAATATACAATTTTAATATCGGGGGCAGAAACCTCTCTGCCCTCTTATAATTAATATGGAGGAACAAAATTTGAACAATACATACGAATATACAAAATCAGACGGAACAAAAGGAACATACACATTAAAGAATAAAATAAACCTTGAAGAAAAGGCACTGTTTATTACAGGTGTAGCAGGTGTTGTTGTATCAAAAGACTTGGGATATATAAGCTTATTGGACGATGCTGTTTTCAATTATGCTTTAATCAGATATTTTACAGACATTAAAATCCCTGAAGAACAAAACCTCTCCCAAATAGAAGAATTTTGCGAAAACAACAAGAGCGTTATAGAAAGAATTACGGAAACAATCGGAAATGAAACGTACAACAGCCTTGTTGATTCCTGTTATAAAGCTATTGAATACAGAAAAACAGCGGCATATCCTCTTTTGGAAAAGATAAATGATGTATTGGAAGAAATAGCGAAAATTTCCGCAAGCTCAGATATTTTGAACGTTTTAACTTCTGAATTGTCATAAGCAGAGAACACATATAGGAGTGCCGTTCTAAAAACGGATTCGGGGCGGCACTCTTAATATTTAGCCATTACAAAAAAGAGTTTATTAGTATTAGGAAGGATTGATTTTATAACAGTGAAAGAATATTTTAAAATGCCTATATGTGACAAATATGGTTTAAC
>JAJBVU010000137.1 GCA_020859645.1 Eubacterium sp.
CTCTAATATCCTACATCTTTTCATCCTAAACTTGATTCTTTTATGATATAATATTTTAGTATCATAATAGGGAGGTCATCAAAATTGCTTTCATGGTTAACTAATTACTTTACAATTTCAACAATCTTATTATATATTGCTATTTTTCTTTTTTACGCCAAAATTTCCAAAGGTCTTGGTAATAAAGCCTTTTATTTACAGATGCGTCGTTTTCTCCCCTGTATATTGGCTGTTACTCTTCCCCCATATCTCGCAGACACCTCTCTTTTATCCAGCGCCTTTATTGCACCGCTGTTGGTAGGTATTGCCTGGATCATCACTTATCCAACATTATACTTTATGACCTATAAAAACAGCGCTGTTTCTTTCAGCTATCATTTTGATATAGTTATCGGCCTTTATCTTAGTTCCTTTTTTATTTGCTTATCTATTCTATGCGCACACTTTCATATCATGTCACTGCCGGTCATCATTCTCTTTACTGTGCTTGAATTTATTCTACTGCTTATTCCCATCTTCCAAATCTCCTATTACAGTATCTACCATGCCTGCCTTTCTGAAACAGGCATGATGGCAGTGCAGCAGACCGATAAAAATGAAGCTTTAGAATTCCTATCTGCCTTATCTTGGAAAACAAAAATCATTAGTGTAGGCGCACTCATTTGTTTTGGAACCTTATTATTGTATTGCAATATATCTGCCGCGACGACACTTAATCATATCTCACTCGATATAAAAGCCATTGTTTTTTTAACGGCTTTAACCATTTTTCTTGCTTACTATCTCTCCCGTCCCGATCCGGAAACAGGTGCTTTCCTGCGTACTGGTTTTATGGAATTGTATATAGATGTTAAAGAATATTTTAAAGTATCTGGTCAATATACTGCTTACCACCAGGCAAATCTTCCTAATCTAGAAGTAAATTTATCAACACCGCTACCGGAAAAACCCCAAACTTTTATTCTGGTAATCGGCGAATCAGCCTCTCGTGATCACATGAACCTCTTTTCAAACTACGAACGTGATACGACGCCATGGTTATCCGCACATAAAAATTCTTCTGAATTTTTCCTTTTCAAAAATTCTTATGCCTGCTGGCATCAAACCGTACCAGTCTTAGAACGCGCTTTAACTGAGCTTAATCAATACAATGATAAAACCTTCAACACCTCTTTTTCTATTCTAGATATCGCCAAAAAAGCGGGTTTTGATACTTACTGGTTCAGTAATCAGGGCTATGTCGGTTCAGTTGACACGCCTGTAACCTTGATAGCCAATACAGCTGATCATGCAGCCTGGACAAAACAGGAAATAACTAAGAAACAATGTGACGAAGCCCTTTTAGAATATCTGCCCACTGTTGATCCAACTAAAAATAATTTCATTATCTTCCATCTAATGGGTAGTCATGACAATTTTCAAACACGCTATCCAGAAGAATTTACTATCTGGGGCACGCCAGGCAAATATCATTTGATCGACAATTACGATAATTCTTTAGCTTATACAGACTACTTACTCAAAGAAATATATACCTATGCAACAGAACATTTAAATTTGCAGGGATTAGTATATTTTCCCGATCATTCAACTATTCCCGACAAAAGACGCCAACCTGATTTCACAGATTTTCTGACCGTCCGTATCCCTATGTTTGTCTACCTATCAGACAATTATCAAAAAGCACATCCGGAGGTTAGCCTCGCTTTAAGGAAGCATGAAAATTCCTACTGGACAAACGATCTGACTTATGACTTGGTCTGTGGCATTTTAAAAATTCAATCACCCAATTACGATGCAACACAAAGTCTTGCATCATCCGAGTATCGTTTTTCCCGCGAAAACTTAACTACTCTTTTAGGTGCAATGCCTCTAACTGCTGACCAAACTGAAAACTGATGCTAATATTATAAGGAGTTCTTGAAAATGACCTTCTACCTATTACTGGTAATCACAATAGTATTGATATTTTTATTTTATCAAGTCTATAACTCTGCATACAGCGGTGACTTCTCAAACAGTCTATGGACTGAATCCTCCTGGGCAGACAAAACGGTCATGATAATCGTCCCACATCAGGATGATGAAATAAATCTTGCCGGCTCTACAATAAAAAATTTAACAGATAATCATATCCATGTCATCGTTGTTTTCGCTACTACCAGTGATTACCATGATTCTGGTATTGACAGACTGCATGAGGCTTTAGCTGCTTTAAAAATACTGGGAGTTCCTGAGAAAGACATCGTTTTCCTTGGTTATTGCAATATGCCGATGGTCACTAAAACGCAGCATTTTTACAATGCTGACGAGGATCTTGTCATCACCTCGGATCAAGGTTTGACGCAAACATATGCATTACCTGAAAAGCCTGAATTCTGTTTTAATCTCACAGGGCAACATAAAAATTATACAAAGAAAAACCTGCGTGAAGATATACAGGCAGTAATAACTCATTACAAACCTGATATTATCTTCGCCGCAGATTTCGATCGTCATATAGATCATCGCGCCATCTCTTTACTTTTTGAAGAAGCTATCGCAAATATTTTGAGCAAAAATGATAATACCTATTACCCCGAACTCTATAAAGGCTTTTGTTATAACGGTTCCTATCTTGGAAAAAAAGATTTTTACGAATTGAACCTTGCCGGAGAAGCCAAAGCTGAAGGGGAATTTAGCAATGATCCAAATTATGACACGGATTTTCCCCCTTATTTATGGGATGAACGCCTACGTTTGCCAGTAGTACGAGAAGCCATGAGCAGAACCTTGAACAGTAATCTTATCTACCAAGCTTTACGAGCGCATTTCTCACAGGGCATTATACATAATGCTAAACGCATTATCAACAGTGACCAGATCTTTTGGAGAAGAATAACGACATCATTGAGTTATCAGGCCAAAATAACAGTTACTTCCGGTAATGCTAAATATTTAAATGATTTTAAGCTAGCCGATTGCGATGATATTTATGCTCTTCCCGCCAGTTTTTCAGGTACTTGGATTCCAGATACAAATGACAGTGAAAAAAAAGCTGTTTTTACTTTTAATAAACCACAAACTGTCACACAAGTCATTTTATATGGGAACAGTAATCTTGACAGTCGTGTATTGGAAGGAACAATAACTTTAAGCAACGGATTTACAACAAATTTTGGCCCTCTCAAACAAGGCAGTAAAGCTACCGTTATTATTTTTAAACCGCAAAACAATATTTTCTCACTTACTATCAGTTTGGGTAAATTACAAGGTACCAATGCTGGTTTGAATGAAGTTGAAATTTACGCTACTTATAAATTTCCTTCGCTATTAAACTTTATTAAGATCCTGATAGAAGATAACTTTGCCTACGAGTACCTCATAACTGCAAAAACAAAAGAGCTCCCATTAAAGCTTTATTCTTACGGTGATATCAAAGGTTATAAACTCTTCCCATTAAATACTGACGACTTTCAATTATATGACAATAAAATAGTTTTTGGCTCTTCTTTTAAAACTGCGATAATCCGTGCTGAAGCTGAAAATAATAACGCTATTTATGATCAAATAGTTATCCGTAAAATTTCTACACTTCGGTTACTAATACTTAAAGCAGCGCAAATAATGGATATGATAGTACATCGGATCGAGCATATTGCAAAACACAAATATCAAATGTGGACTAAAGG
>JAJBVU010000125.1 GCA_020859645.1 Eubacterium sp.
GCTTGAACAATAGTGAAAATAAGCATTTAATATGAATTATAATACTAAATCATAAAGCTATTGACAATCTTAAAATACTCTTTTCCTCTTTTGAAAGCTGCGCCTTTTATTCAAATTATGAAGTTATTTTGATTGACAATGCTTCTTCCGACGGTTCTGCAGAATATGTTGAGGGCTTGAACAATGATAAGATTAAGATTATCAGGAATACCGTAAATGAAAGCTTTTCAAAGGCAAACAATGACGGCGCAAAGGAAGCCGGGGGTGAATATCTTCTGTTTTTAAACAATGATATTGAGGTAACCGAGGGCTGGCTTGATGAAATGCTTGAAGCCGCTTTTAAAGATGAGAACTGCGGATGTGTAGGGGCTAAGCTTGTTTACCCCGAAATTCCCGATGACCGTATTAACAAGGGCAAGTCATTTTTGGTTCAGCATAACGGCATAGCCTTTAAAGACAGCGAGTTTGAGGGAGAATATTTTATAAGACCCTATAACAAGAATAACGCCGAAGACGTGTTTGAATGCTCTTCGGGAAAAATTACTAAGGAAATTGCCGTTACGGCGGCTTGTCTTTTGGTCAAAAAAGAAATCTTCTTCGGAGCGGGGGGCTTTGACGAGGGCTATGTTTACGGCTATGAGGATGTGGATTTATGCCTTAAAATTCACAGAATGGGTTATAACAACTATCTTTGTCCCACAGCTCTTCTTTTCCACTATGAGTTCGGCACTCAAATTAATTCCGACAGAATTGAAGTCAGCGAAAGACGGACTGCCAACACACATCTTTTTATGAGCAGGTGGCAAAATTATTTAAAAGAAACTATTTTTAATGACAAGCTTAATTCGGAAATGCTTTTTTGTGAAAAAAAGCTTAAGGTTGCTTTTTGCGTTACCGAAGCAGGGGATGAAGCTTCTGCCGGAGATTATTTTACCGCTATGGAGCTTGCCCTTTCTTTGGAAAAGTTAGGTTATGAAACAAAATATCTCACCCGAAGAGGTGAAGGTGACTGGTATGATGTAGGCAGGGACGTTGATGTTTTAATTTCAATGCTTGACAGCTATGATGTTAATATGATGAAAAATGTCAAGGAGGATATTATTACCATAGCATGGGCAAGAAACTGGTTTGAAAGATGGGCTGCAAATCCCTCATTTTATGAATACAGTCTTGTGTTTGCTTCAAGCCCCAAGGCGTGCGACTATATTTTAAAGGAAACCGGCAGAAAAGCCGAGCTTTTCCCTATTGCGTCAAATCACGAAAGATTTATGACCGAAAATATAGAGGATAACCCCGAAAACAAAAACAGATTTGAGGCGGATTATGTCTTTACGGGCAGCTATTGGAACAGCCCCAGAGAAATTATTGATATAATAGCCCCCGAAGAGCTTCCCTACAGCTTTAAGGTTTTCGGCAAGAATTGGGAGAATGTTCCCTCGATGGCGGCTTATACCGGCGGCTTCGTAAATTATAAGGATATTCCTTCGGTTTATAAATATGCAAAAATAGTTGTTGATGATGCCAACGCCGTTACTAAGGAATACGGTGCTGTAAACAGCAGGGTTTATGACGCTCTTGCGGCAGGGTGTCTTGTTATTACAAACGGAGCTGAAGGCTCAAAGGACATATTTAACAATATGCTGCCTGTGTTTAAAGACAGAAGTGAGTTTTTAGCCCTCGTGGATTTTTATATGAAGGACGAAAAAGCCCGTAATGAAAAAATAAAAGAGCTGAGAGACTTTGTTCTCGAAAACCATACCTATGATATAAGAGCAAAGCAGCTTAAGGATATTTTAAAAAAATCTGCTGAAAAGGACGAAAAAAAGATTGCCATAATGGCTCCCGTTCCCAAATGGAGCGAAGCCGAAAGCTGGGGCGACTATCATTTTGCCAAGGCTATGAAAAAATGCTTTGACAAACAGGGCTATGAAACCGAAATAAGAATACTCCCTCAGTGGGAAGATGACTTTGACGGGAAATATGTAATTGTTTTAAGAGGCTTAAGTGTTTATAAGCCGAGACCGGAGCATATTAACATTATGTGGAATATTTCACATCCGGACGATATAAGCATTGCAGAATATAACCAATATGATAAGGTCTATATTTCTTCTCTTATTCAAGCGGAAAAAATCAAAAAGCTTGCCCGGACCTCAGTTGAGCCTTTGCTTCAGTGTACGGATCCCGATGTTTTTAAGCCTTCGGAAAATGCCGAAAACAAATATGAATTGCTTTTTGTGGGCAATTCACGAAAGGTTATGAGAAAAATCATTAAGGACCTTATTCCCACAGAATATTCGCTTTCCGTTTTCGGAACCAATTGGGAGGGCTTAATTGACGATGACTATATAAAAGGCGAAAATATACCCAATAGGCTTTTGAGTGAGGAATATGCCTCCTGTGCAATTCTTCTTAATGATCACTGGGAAGATATGAGCCGAAGGGGCTTTATTTCAAACCGTATTTTCGATGGCTTGGCTTGCGGAGCTTTTATTATAAGCGACGAGGTTGATGGTCTTGAGGATGTTTTGAAGGGCTGTGTTGTTACTTATAAGGATAAAAAAGACTTGGCTGATAAAATTAAATATTATATGAATAACTCCGATGAGCGGAAAAAAATTGCCCAAAAGGGAATGGAAGCTGTCAGAGAAGAGCATACTTTCGAAAAGAGGATGTCTGTTATCTCTGAGTTTATTAAAGGCGTTTAACTGGTTTTTTAATAATAACCGCTTCCTGAAAATTTAGAGAGGTTTGTTTTTATGTTTGAAGCAATGAAGTTTTTATTAAAAGAGCATATTGAAAACAGAGGGCTTATTTTTAAGCTTGCGGCAGTAAGTATGAATAAGCAGACTTTGAGAACGTCTATAGGCGTTTTGTGGCTCTATCTTCACGATTTTGTTTATTTCTCTGTGTTTGTTATGTTCAGACTTCTTATGGCAGGCAACGGAGAAATCGACGGAATGCACAATATTGTCTATCTTGTAACGGGTACAATTCCGTGGTTCTTTATGCAGGAGGCGCTGAATGTAGGCGCAACCTCCATAAAGTCATACAGGTCGATTTTAAAGAGCATAAAATTCCCCATTACAATAATTCCCACAGTTGAAGTAACGGGAATTTTCTTTAAAAGAATTTTTACATTCCTGTTTATGTTCGGTGTGTGCGGATATTTCGGCTATATGCACTGTTTCCATCCGCTGCTCTTTGTATACTATGTCTTCTGTATGCTTATTCTTATGTATGCTTTGATGGTGCCTATTTCTGCTTTCGTGGCAGTTTCAAGCGATTTTCACCAGTTTTATATAGTTACTCTCAGGGTTCTTATGTATACTATGCCGATAATTTGGGGCTATAAGCATATATCCGGTCATTTGTTCTTAGAGGTTCTTGTCAGAATAGACCCTATGGTTTATGTTCTTAACGGCTTCAGAAACGCTTTTGTTTTAGGCGGTGCGCCGAGCCTTATTTATACCGTATATTTTTGGCTTTTCGTTTTAGCGTCTTTTGCCTTCGGCAGCTTTATTCAGTTTAAGCTGAGAAAATATTATGCGGACTTAATGTGAGGTGAAAATTATGCAAAATTCGGCAAATGCAATAGAGGTCAGAAATCTTACAAAAGAATTTTATAT
>JAJBVU010000343.1 GCA_020859645.1 Eubacterium sp.
TACACACAGGCTTTATTTTTATTAAATAACCTTTTTATTGTCGCCGCCGGGAGTGGTTACAATAACCTTTTCCGGTGTAATGAGCAATGCGCCCTTAGCTGTGGCTGCGCCGTTAAACATTTTTTCAACCATAGCTTTGAAAGAAGAGACGATTTCGCCCTCTGTCAGATATTCGGCTGTTCCCTTAATCTGATAGCCCTCAAGGGTTTTTCCGTCATAGGCTGAAACTGCGATTTTGCCGCTGTTTGCTTTAAGGTTGTTAAGCGTTGTTTCCAAAAAAACATCTCCAACCGCAAGCTTGCCCTCATCGGTTATAAACTTAAAGGCAACAGGCACAACGTTAGGCTCGCCGTCAGCGCAGGTAGCCAAGTCCCACATATTAGCTTCAAGAACAGATTTTACATTTTCGTTTAACATTTGAATTACCTCCCGAAATATTTTTGATATAACAAGAATATCAAAAATTGAAGGTTCAGACAAGACGTCAGCAAATTTATAAGCAGCTGTTAAATTTAATAGTATACCTTAAATCTCATTGGCATAATTGCAAATCTGCATAGCCACGCCGTCGGTCATTGTGACGAAGCCGTGCTTTTCATAAAAGGCTGCGTTTTTGCTTTCCTCAGGCATAATTTCTATGTAAAGATAGTCCTTATATTTTTCCTTCACAAGCTCAACCATAGTTCCGGCAATGCCCTGACCCTGAAATTCCGGGTTTACCAAAACATAGTGCATATAAGCCACCATCTCGCTGTCGTCGATAACCCTGACCAAGCCAACAAGCCTGTCTCCCGACCAGGCTGTAATAACTGTTTCAGAGTTCATCAAAGCCTTATAAAGCCTTTGGGGGTACTTTCCCGAAACCCAGCCTACAGACAAAAACAGCTCCTGAACCTGTTCTTTTGAAAATATTTTTTCTTCTGTATAAGTAATATTTTTGTTCATAAAAAACCTCTCAGCGGTAGTCGCATTTTCTGCACTGTATCATAGTGTTTTCGCTTTCGTCACGATAAAACTGACCGGACCACTTGCATATGCTTTGAAGAATAGGCACAACGGACAGCCCCTTCTCCGTAAGGGAATATTCGACCCTCAGGGGCATTTCGTCATAAGATTTTCTGACTACAAGCCCCTTTGAAATCAAGCCCTTAAGGGTGGACGCCAAAACGGCGTCGGTAATATTGCCCATTTCACGTCTAAGCTCGCTGTAGCGAAGCTTTTCTTTATTCGCCAAAACGCAGATAATTCGGGAGTTCCATTTTCCGCCGAAAACCTCTAAGCCGTATTCCAAGGGACAGCGAATATCCGATTCCAGCTTCTTTTTATACATGTTTATCAGCCCTTCCAAAGGCTGTGAAGGTTGCAGTATGCATAAACTGCCTCTACGCTGTCGCCTTCGCAAATTGCAAAGCAGGCTTTTGGAGCGTCGCCGGGCTTTAATTCCTTGCGCTGATTGCCTTCCTTTGTCTGTAATGAAATCCACTCTATGTAGTGTTCGGGCAGCATAGGATGTTCTGTTGAACCTACTGTAACAGTTACTGTGTTTCCATTAACCTCGTAAATGGGAACATGTTTTTCAACAGCTCCGTCAGATGTTCCGGGAATAATTTCTTCCATTTTCTGTCCGCAGCACATTATGGGAACGCCGCTGTCCTTAACCTTTGCAATAATGTTTCCGCAGTTTTTGCAGATGTAAAAGCTTTGCTTCATAATAAAAACCTCCTTATGTTTTAAATTATTTTATTATTTATTTTTCTTCAACAAGAGAAGTCAGCGGTTCAAGCCACTGAGCCTCATACTTCCAAATTTCGCCCTTGTCGCAGGCAGCCGCCAAATTGGGGTCAAGGGGTATTTCAAGTCCTATATCAATTCCGCAGTCAAGCAATATTTTTCCGATGGGGGTGTTTCCGAAAATATAGTGACGGCTGTGACAGTCGGGACATTCGAAATAAGCCATATTTTCAACAAGCCCCAAAATGGGAATGTTAAGCATATCAGCCATATTTACGGCTTTGGCTACAATCATTTCCACAAGCTCCTGAGGTGAAGCCACACCTATGTTTCCGTCACCAGGCAGGGGGGGCAGCGCCGGCAGCGGAACATCGCCCGTTCCGGGGGGCTTGTCCCCAAGCAGATAGTCAATATCACCCCAGCGAACGTCCGTCCAAAACTGTGTTACCGCCCCTGCAATTACGGGGCCACGCCAAATCACCGGCTCTGTTTCGTTCTCCAAAAGAAGATTGATTGACATAAGCTTAACACCGTCAGGCGCATCTACGGGAAAAATTTCCTCCCCGTCTCCCTGTGCCTTTTCGTGAACGCCGAACATTTTGGGAATTGAAGGACCTGTTATATCAGCGTCCATAATTGCGCACTGAAAGCCCTTTTTCTGCATTTGGCTCGCAAGAAGGGAAGTAACGAGAGACTTGCCTACGCCGCCTTTTCCGCTGACAACGCCTATAACCTTTTTAACGCTTGAATTTTGATTAAGCTGTTCCGAAAAATCCATCTGCTCCTGTCTTTCATTACAATCAACACCGCATTCCGAACAGTTATGTGAACATTCACTCATGACAGCCGCCTCCTTTGCCGTGACAGCCGTGATCTCCGCAGCTGTGACTATGATCGTGACCCTCGTGGTGATGGCTGCAGTTAGCTTCACCGCTGTAGCTTAAGCTGTCGGAAAGAAGCTTTTCAACAGCCTCGTCAGCTGAGCCGGAAACTCCTCCGCAGACCTTAACTCCGGCTGCTTCAAGGGCTGAAATTGCTCCTCCCCCAATTCCTCCGCAAATAAGAATTTCCGCATCAAGCCCCTTTAAAAAGTCAGCCAAAGCCCCGTGACCGAAGCCGTCGGCTGAAATCACCTGACTGTTTACAATCTTTCCATTTTCCACATCAAAAATTTTAAATTCCTCAGTATGACCGAAATGCTGAAAAATTTCACCATTATCATAGGTTACCGCTATTCTCATTTCATTTGCCCCTTTCTTTTTTATGTTCATTGACAAATCTTCATTTGAAAACTTTTTGCACATTCCGCAGAAGCAAACCGCCGAGCCGTCGCAAAGCTTATAACAGCCGCCGCCTATGTGAAGCTCTTTTCCGTTTACAAGGCAGTCTGCAAGCTTTCGCCTTGCGTTTTCATAGACCTCTGTCGCCGTTGTTCGGGAAATGTCCATTCTTGCGGCACATTGCTCGTGGGTCAGCCCTTTAAGATCAATGAGCCGAATTATTTCGTATTCGTCTACAGACAATATAACACTCTCTCCGCAAAATTTTCCCTTTGGCGCAAAGCAGTTATAAACAGGTTCTGAACAAACCCTTCTCCGCCGCATCGGTCTCGGCATTAAAATCACCTCTGTTTCCGTCATATGTCGTTTTCATTATAAGCCATTTCTCAGCTATTGTCAATATACTATTGAAAATAATAGCAGCTTTTTCTAAGATAAAGCTTCGATATCAATTCAAAACAGATGGCAGTATTCTTCAACTGTGTTTAAATTATACTTTCAATTATATTTTTATGTTTTTGTAAATTTTATGATTGATTTATTAAAAAAAATGTGCTAAAATAAATACGATGTCAGTGTTATATGAGAA
>JAJBVU010000061.1 GCA_020859645.1 Eubacterium sp.
ATAGCTCCCTTGAATGAATCGCCTACTATGAAACACAATACTTTTTTACAAGGGTAAAGCGGCGAACCCTTGCTTACCGCCTTATTCTCGGCATTATCGGAGGAAAGTATGAAAAATAAAATTTTGTTTTTGCTTATTATAACCATACTTTTCTGCGGCTGCGGAAAGACCTCAACTGAGCAGGAGGTTCAGGACTCAACGGCAAGGCTCACTGTTTTGGATAAGGAAACGAAAAAGACAGAGGTTGAAAACGAAATCACTCTTTCAATGCGTTCGCCTAAAACTATGAACCCTCTTTTAAATGAGGACGCAACCGTTGACAGGGTTTTGAAGCTTATTTTCGAACCTCTTTTCAATATAAGCGAGGAACAGAGCGTTATTGCAAATTTGGCTGAAGGCTACGCCTTTTCTTCTGACGGTCTTACTCTGACGGTGAAGCTTAAAAGCGGCTTAAAATGGCAGGACGGAGAGTCTATAACCGCCGCCGACATTGCCTACAGCTTAGACGTAATTCAGACCGCTTCTGATATTTCGGTCTATAAATACGTTATTACAAATATGACAGGGTGGAGTGCCGAGGACGATTTAACCCTTAATATAACCTATGCCTCTCCCTACTCACAGGCGCCCTATAACTTAGCCTTTCCCATAATTCCGAAACACCACTATCAGGGCAATTCAGACAGCGGCTTTGACACTTTGGGCAGCGGATCTTATACCTTAAGCGAATATAACAATTCGGGCTTGACACTTGCTGCCGCTGAAGGGGTAAACGGTATGCCCCAAATTCCTCAGGCGAAAATAATAATTTCCACAGATAAAGAAACGGATTATAACGCCTTTGCCCAGGGCTTAACGGATATTTTGGATGCGGAAAGCTCAGACTGGTTCAGCTTTTTCTCCTCAAAGGACTGCGGAAAGGCAATTTATTCCACAAACACATTTGAATATTTGGGCTTTAACAACTCAAAGGATATGTTTAAAAATCAAGCCCTTAAACAGGCGGTTGCCTACTGCATAGACAGGGAACAGATTATTTCAGGAATTTATATGAATAATATGGACTCTTCACTGACACCCGTTAACCCTACAGCCTATATGAGCAGTAAGGACACCCTGCCCTCTTATGACTATGACACAGACGAAGCTTTAAAAACACTGTGGCAGGCTTCACTTTCGCCTTACAACTTCACATTTTCCATTTTGGTCAATGATGACAACTCCGCAAGGGTTGAAACGGCGAAAATTATCGCCGAAAGCCTAAACAGAATAGGTATGAACGTAACCGTAAATTCCCGACCATATGAGGAATATATCGAGCTTATAAACTCAGACGAATTTGACGTATTCTTAGGAGGAACCAACCTCCGCTGCGGCTTTGACCTTCGCCCTATGCTTCTTTCATCGTCGGCATATTCGGGAACCAATTATGTAAACTTCAGCGACGCCCAAATGGATACTCTTTTAACCGCCGAAGCGGAAGCCCTAACCCCGGAAGCCCAAAAGAAGGCTTTAGGCGAGGTGGAAAGATATATCGCACAAGCTCTGCCTTTAATAGGCATAGGCTTTTCAAACGGGGCTGTTCTTACAAGCCCCAACCTTAAGGGAGTAACAATTCCCTATATTTCAAACCCCTATACAAACTCCGCCGTATGGAGCTTTGAGTAAAGGAGGAATAAAAAATGCTTAAATATAATTATTTAACGGGAACACCTGTTTATATTGCGGAGGAACGTTTAAACCGCCCAAACAGTACGGGCATTCCCCAAAAGCAAGCGGAAAAGCTTAAGGACAGCGGAGAAAACTGCCCATTCTGCCCTCATAATGCCCATATGACGCCCCCTGTTATATATGACAACGGTGTTATTAAGATAGTGCCTAATCTTTACCCCTTTATTTCACAAAAGGAAGGGCTGGGCTTTCACGATGTGGTTATAGATACGCCAAATCACAACGAAGCTATAAGCGACTACACCCGGGAGCATATGGAAAATCTTCTTTCCGTTCTTAAAATGCGTCAGATACAGCTTGAAGAAAAGCCGGGAATAGAATATGTTCAGGTATTTAAAAACAACGGAAGAAACGCAGGGGCAAGCCAAAGCCATTCTCACTGGCAGATAGGTGCTCAGAACATAATTTCACCGAAAATATCATATATGTATGAAAGGCTTAAGGAGTATAAGTTTCTTAAGGGCAAAAGCTATTTCGACAGCGAAGAAGCCTATATATCTGTTTGGGAAAATGACCTTTTTAAAATAGCCATACCCACAGACAGCCTTTTTTCTTTCGAAACTCACATAATAACAAAAGAGGATGTTCCCTCACTGACAGAATTCAGTGAAAGTCAGCTTTTACTTTTAGCGGAGGTTCTTTTAAAGCAGCTTTCAATATATAAAAAATATGACAGCGCCCTTGACTTTAACATATGCTTTTACAGCACGCCTAAAAAATATAAGCAAGGCTCGGCTATGAGATTTTTTTCTCAGTTTATACCCCGAAAGGGGAATATTGCAGGCTTTGAATTTTCCACAGGCTGTTATATAAATTCCGTTACCCCAAAAGCTTTAGAACAACTTATAAAGAAGGAATGGCTATGAAAACTAAAATCTGCGTATTATACGGCGGTGCAAGTGCGGAAAGGAACGTATCTCTTGCAACGGCGGAAAACATACTTAAAAACTTAAACTCGGAAAAATATGAGGTTTCAAAGCTTGAAATACCCTCAGACTTAAATCCGCAGTGGATAAAGGAATTAATTTCACTGTGTCCCGACTTGGTTTTATCTGCTCTTCACGGCGGCATAGGCGAAAACGGAGCGGTTCAGGGGCTGCTTCAGTGTCTGTCAATACCCTTTACGGGCAGCGGCATCTTAGGCAGTGCCTTAAGCCTAAACAAGCACTTTTCCAAAACACTGCTTAGGTCAGCCCATGTGCCAACTCCGGAAAGCATTTTGGTCAAAAGCCCTGTATCATCCGCTGAGCTTGAAGAAGCACTGTCAAAATTAGGCTTGCCCGTAATCGTAAAACCCAACTGCGGAGGCTCTAGCATAGGGGTTAAAAAATGCGAAAATAAAGAGGAAGTCAGCGAACACATAGACTATCTTCTCGAAAAAGGTGAAAACTGCCTTGTTGAGCAGTATATTGACGGAAAAGAGGTCTCCTGTATAATGCTTGAAACCCCGGAGGGGCTGAAGCTTTTAAGCCTTATGGACGTAAACCCTCAGGGCGAAATTTACGACTACAGTGAAAAATACATATCCCCTACTCCCTTTGTAAACACCTCCGAGCTGCCTAAATTTATGTGGTCAATGATAGAAGAAATAGGCAAAAAGGCTTTTAACGCCCTTCATTTAAAGGGCTACTGCGCTGCCGATTTTATTTTAAGGGAGGAACAGGTTTGTCTGATTGAGGTGAACTCACTGCCGGGCTTTGCCCCCAACTCTATTTTGACAAACACATTAAAGTCTTTAAACATTCCCCTTTCGAACTTTTTGGACTATCTTATTGCCTTTGAGCTTAATAAAGAACTGCCCCGATTAATGTAAATTTTATGTAAAAACTTTAACAAAAACATTCTTCTGTCTTAATTTTATTTTAATG
>JAJBVU010000270.1 GCA_020859645.1 Eubacterium sp.
AAGCGGATCACATCCTGCCCCCTGGCACTATAAAGCGCCAGAATAAGAAATCCCGTTAAAAAAACTCTAATACCTTTCATTGTCTGTCCTGTTTTAAATACCTCCGCAAAATACATTAAATAGTTTAGAAAACATAACCTCTGACTGCAAATGATAACACAAGAGAGGGTTACCTCTTTTCTACCTGAAAATTGCGAAATTTACCTGTACCCTATACTACTCTTCCAGTTCTACACGGTTTGTCTTTTTTTAAATATGGTTGACTCTTAAAGGAGTCAAAAATGTTAGAAAAGCATTACAATCAAGAGAAAGCACTAAAGTTGCGCCATCATGAAATTTATCGTCTTCATATCCTGGAAGGTATGGATATTTGTGATATAGTAAAAAACAGGTCTAAGCCGTCGTAGTGTTTATCGTTCATTAGCTATCTTTGAGGCTGATAATCCTCAAGAAGCGGAATTGATGAAGAAACAAAACAAAGATATTCTTCCTGCTGACTACCAAAAGTTAGCCCTTGAGCTATCCTCTTTAAAGAAAGAGTTAGCTAAGGAGCGTTTGCGTGCAGATTTTTATGAGGAGATGGTTGCCTTTGGTAAAGAGGTTTACGGTATCGACTTAAAAAAAGCTGGCACCAAGTAGCCTGTAGGCTGCACAGGCGGGACAAGAAGCTTTATGGCATTGTTCCTGTGTGTCGTCTACTTGGTGTAAGTAAACAAGCCTACTACAAACATGTAGATAAATTGATGTTTAAATTAGCCCTTGAGTCCTTTGTGGCAGAGTTTGTTAAAGATGTCCGGAAAAAAGATCCCGGCATTGGTGGTAATAAGCTCTGGCTGATGTACTGTAGCCGTTTTGGGGAGCAGTACCGTGTAGGATACAATCGTTTCTATGACATCCTGGAGCGGTATAAATTAAAAGTGCGTCAGCGTAAAAGTCGTGTCCGGACCACGGACTCCAGAGATGACCTGCCCACTTACCCGGATCTTGTAAAGGCGCTCATACCGAACCAGCCTTGTAGAGTGATGGTTAGCGACATAACCTATATTCCTATAAAGATAAGCCCCGGTGCCAATGAGTATGTATTCTGTTATCTTTCCCTGGTTACGGATTATTATACCAAAGAAATCATTGGATATAGCGTGGGGCAGACCTTAGAGGCAAAATATCCTCTTAAGGCACTGGAAATGGCCCTCAGTCATTATAAGGGTAAAGACCTTTCAGAGCTAATCCACCACTCTGACCGGGGCGTTCAATATGCCAGTTATGCCTATACAGGTCGTCTAAAGGAGTGTGGAATCCAAATAAGCATGACAGAGAGTGGAAACCCAAAGGATAATGCGGTAGCCGAGCGCGTAAATGGCACCATCAAGAACGAGCTACTCAGAGCAATGGAGTTTTACAGCATCGCAGAAGTAAAGGCTGCTCTTAAAGTTGCAGTAGAGTTCTATAATCTGGAACGTCCCCATTTAAGTCTGAACGGTATGACACCCTTAGAGGCCGCGCAGTGTCAAGGCGAGCTAAAGAAAAGATGGGTAAGTTACCGGGAGATAGCCATTAAAAGAGAGGCTGAAGGGATGAGTGCTTAAAAAAGGACAAAAACCAGAGAACCTCTTTGGAGGCTTCGCCCCTGCAGAAGGAAGGCAAACCTCCGCGGTGGTTTTTTCATAATTTGTTTGGACAGTATCTGGTACTTGATTATTTTTGTGAGATACCCCACCGGTAGGGTAAACCTGATTCATCAATAACCAGGAAAAAGGTCAACCCAAATTATCAATAAGTAATAACCGAGTCAACCTACTTTATTAATAAGACAAAATACAGTCAACTAAAAACGTTAACAGACAAAGTAAGAGACTATTCCATAACCTTGGCACAACTGTTCCATCCGCTTGGCACCATAATGCCAAGGTTATGAAATGGTTGTGCCAAGCTTATGGAACGGAGAACCTTTCCCTGTGAGTGTTTATTCTTTTTGCAATAAAACAATTTGATAATGACGTTTTTTGTCATCCTGAGTGCTCACTATATTAAATTATAGAACTCTTCGATAATGACGTTGTGTTAATTGCTATCTTGGGGTAAAAAAACTCATGGCATTTGGCACTTCTTTCTTTTAATGTCTATGGTACTTGTTCCTGAGACTTGCCTGAAAGATTTAGCAGAACACTTATTGGTGATACCCTTTCTTCTTGAAAGGTTTCTTCCCGCTTGGTAGCATGCTCCTTATCTGTCTGATCTTTCTGCCATGAGTTTTTATAAAAAAAGTAGTATGGTAAAAGTAGTAAAATTTTCCCAGGTTCATCATGGAGGTGCCGGTATTGATATCGGTTCTCGTGAGATTTTTGTTTCTATCGATGGTTGCTCTGCAGTTAAATTCGACACTTTTACCAGCAGTTATCATGCATGCTGTAAATATTTAGTGGATTCAGGCATTTGCCAGGTGGCCATGGAAGCTACCGGAGTATACTGGCTTTGTCTTTACAGTATGCTGGAGGACTATGGTATTCGTGTGTGCCTTGTTAATCCCCGTGAAGTTCAACAGGTCAAAGCTCGCAAGAGTGATGTTCAGGATTGTCAGTGGATCCAACAACTCTTTGTTGCCGGTTTACTGCGCGAGAGTATTATTCCTGAAGGCCTACTTAAAGAACTGCGGTTTCTGATTCGTGAACGGGCTGATTTGATTCAAATTAGTAGTATGTATATCAATAAGATGCAACGCGCCCTTGAACTGATGAATATCAAACTCCGGGAAACGATCTCGCAGATTCAGGGTGTAAGTGGATTAAAGGTCATTCGTGCTATTCTCTCTGGTGAGCGAGATCCGGAAGTTTTGCTTTCTCTTTGCCACAGCAGTATCCGTCAGAAGAAAGCTCCCCAGGTAAGGAAAGCGGTGGAGGGTAATTACAATCCGTATTATTTATATATGCTGGAGATAAGCCTTCATTTATGGGAAGAACACGAGCGGTTGATTAAAGAGGTTGAATCTAAAATAGAAGAATTGCTTGATAAGTTAAATGAACCCACCCGGCAGGTTCCCGTTATCAGCAAGAGTAAACCCACCCGGCATCATCATCCCTGCATTAATGAACTCCACACAAAGATGGTTCAGCTCTATGCAGGCGTTGATCTAACGGATATAGCCGGTATTAATGATGTAACACTCTTAAGACTGTATGCAGAGGTAGGAACAGATATAAGTCGCTTTCCTACCTCTAAACACTTTGTAAGTTGGCTCGGATTAAGTCCGGCGCACAAACAAAGCGGAAAAATGAAGAGGCGAATCAAAGGAAATTCCAGCAATAAGGCCGGAATGATATTTAGGCAATCGGCGCAAAGTCTGGTACAAAGTAAACATAATGCCATTGGAGTATTTATTGGAAGAATAAGAAATAAAAAAGGATCAAGGATTGCCATTAAGGCAGGAGCCAGAAAGATAGCACAAGCTTATTATCTGGCTCTTACTAAAGGAATAAATTATGTAGAACAGGGAGCAGAAAAATATCTGGAACAACAAAAACAAAGGGAAATATATATGATGAAGAAACTCGCTAAAAAGCACTCCTACAATATTGTAG
>JAJBVU010000309.1 GCA_020859645.1 Eubacterium sp.
AATAAAAATAATGTTTAATAAGGATTGATAAAGTATGAAAACTGTAATAATCGCAGGAGGCAGGGGCACACGAATCTCAGCTGTTGCCCCTGATGTTCCGAAACCAATGATTGAAATAGATGGCATGCCTGTTCTTGAAAGGGAGATATACTGTCTTAGGGATCAAGGATTTAAAGATATTATTCTTACGGTAGGCTATAAAAGTGAAAAGATTATTGAATATTTCGAAAACGGCAGTAAGGTTTCGCCTGCCACAGGTAAGCCATTTGGTGTAAATATTGAATATTTTATTGAGGAGACACCGCTCGGCAATGCAGGGGCTTTGTTTCAACTCGATTTACAAGATGATTTTCTTCTCCTTAACGCAGATGCAATTTTTGATATCGACTTTAATCGAATGGTGAGGTATCATAAAGAAAAGAAGGCAGCAGTTACACTCTTTACTCATCCGAATTCGCACCCATACGACAGCGGACTTATCATTGCCGATGATAACCACACTGTTTTATCATGGCTGGCAAAAGAGGATGCGAGACCGAAGTACTATAAGAATCGTGTGAATGCCGGACTGCATGTCATTTCTCCGTCTATCCTGCAGAACAAACCGGATACACCGAAGATTGACCTGGATCGGCAGCTCCTTAAACCGTTAGCCGGAACCGGAAAAATGTTCTGCTATGACAGTCCGGAGTATGTGAAGGATATGGGAACGCCGGACCGTTATTATTCCGTTGTCGAAGATTTTAAAGCCGGGAGAGTGACGAGTAAGAACCTGCGGAACAAGCAGAAGGCTGTGTTCCTTGACCGGGACGGAACTATAAATAAGTATGTTGGCTTCCTGCGTGATATAAATGATTTTGAATTAAATCCCGGTGCAGCGGAGGCTGTGAAAAAAATAAATGCTTCCGGCTATTTGGCTATTGTTGTTACCAATCAGCCTGTGATTGCACGGGGAGAGGTTACATTTGAGGAATTACAGCAGATCCATAATAAAATGGAGACACTTCTCGGTCTTGAGGGAGCTTATCTTGACGGCATTTACTTCTGTCCGCATCATCCACACAGCGGGTATGAAGGCGAAATTCCCGAACTGAAATTTGACTGTGATTGCCGTAAGCCGAAGCCGGGAATGCTGCTTAAAGCGGCGGAGGACTTCAATATTGATTTGAATCAGAGTTGGATGGTCGGCGACGGAGAGAATGACATCAAGGCAGGAATAACTGCCGGGTGCCGTACGGCGCTTCTCGTCGGAGAAGGAACAGACAGTAAGCGAGCCTGTGATTTCGGGCAGGATAATACATTTGAAAGTTTAATGGATTTTGAAAAGATAATAGAAAGGTAAGCAGCATGAATAAATCAATAATACGGGGGGGTATCCAAATCTTGATATTTTAAAACTTACTTTAGCATATATAATCCTTGCAAGGCATTTAGCACAAGGGTTCTCAGATGCAGGTACACTTACGCATGTTCTAATTGTAAATACGATTTCTACAATTGGCGTGCCGACATTCTTTATTGTTTCCGGATTTCTGCTTTATAGAAATGGAACCCCAAAACATAAACATGTAATTTCGCAAATTAAAAGAATTCTATTATTGTACCTGGTATGGTCGATTATATATCTTCCTTTAAATATACGTGGTATTTTAATAAGTGAAAACAAGATTAATGGTGTCCGGGAATATTTTCAAAATGTCGTTTTCTCCGGTTCATATTACCATCTGTGGTATCTTCCGGCGTTGGCTGTGGGAATTGGACTTGTATATTGGCTGAGGAAGGCGGTTCATAACAAGAAAGTTATTCTTATAATTCTAATTGCTCTGTTTGTCATTGGTTTATTTGGAGATAGCTGGAATTGTTGGAACATAGTATCAGTTGAAAGTGTATTTGCAATATACAGAAAAATTTTTGTGACAACGAGAAACGGCTTGTTCTTTGCACCGATTTTTGTGTATATAGGAGAACTGATTGCGGAGAGGACAGAGAGCTTTTCGAGGAAAAATGCTGTTATCGGACTGACAGCAGGCTGCGTATTACTTTTCATTGAGAGCTATTTGCTTTATTGTTCCGCACCGGATAAAGTTAATAATATGATGCTTTCGACGTTATTGATTTCACCTGCACTTGTAGTTTTATGTGTTAGCAAGATAAGTGAGAAAGGATATCCTACGCTTCGTGGAGCAAGCACAGTTGTATTTTGTATACATCCATGGGTGATAACTGCAAGCCTTTCATTATTAAAAGGGTTCAGTGATGAAATAAAAATTTTCTTTATAATAATTACGGTTACACTCATTGGAATTATAGTACCACTCTTAACGAGGAAGATTAAGGTGTTAAAACTACTGACTTGATTATTTATAGAGAAGAGTGATATAAATGGAGCCAACAGAGATAATAAATAAAATCCTCACAGATATTCTCACAGCCCTTTATCAGCCATTTTGGTTTTCTGTTTTGCTTTCAATACTCTTCATGTTTTTTCGGCTTTACAGTCATGAGAAGATAGGAAACAGCGCTGAAAAGCGTGTTCATCCCAGAGGATATAAACAGTCAATAAAAGAATGGATCCACGCTTTTAAAGCTTCCTCAGCTTTCCGCCGGACATTTTTCCTTACCTTCTATACAGCGATGATCTTGTTCCGTACTCTGCTTAATCGGAATATGTGGGCTAACCCATTGAGCGATGTAATGGGCGGTTGGTGGATTTACGACAGCAATGGTGAACTGACCACCGAGTCAATTGAAAATGTTATGTTATTTATACCATTCACGGTACTGCTTATGTGGGCGTTAAGTGCAAAGGAAAAGTCGAGGAAGAAAGTATTTAAAAGGAGGGCTGTGAAATTACCCGCAGTTCTGTGGCAGTCAGTGAAAATCACGTTCCTGTTCAGCTTTACTATCGAGTTCCTGCAGTTGTTTTTGCGGCTGGGAACATGGCAATTAAGTGATGTGTTTTACAACGTTCTCGGGGGAATGATTGGCGGATTGGTTTATTGGATAATGCAGAGTGTGAAACGCAGATAAGAGAACGAGACATAGCCGCTGCAGACAACAATTGGTAAAGGCAAAATTCAAGAAAGTTTGCTTTTTTCAAATAATGATACAAAACTTAGAAAAGCACAGACGAGTAATTTTACATTTACTTTTATTATAGTACAGCAGTTTTCATACCGTTACAGCCTTTATGAATTATTATTTCTTTTTCCAAGCAAAAAAGGAAACCACTTATTAATAATATAAGCCGGTATAGCAAGGCATATACAAACCAACACAGTAACAATCATTGGAAATAAATATGTGTCCAATGTAAATCCCAACATATTAAAAATCAATTCAAACATCTTAATTCCTTTTGATTGAAAAGCATAATATACAAGGGTGTTCTGCCCGATAAAAATGATTGGTGTAAGTATATTTTTACCAACGTTATTACCCATGAATTTACAAAACGAAATCAAAGAAATCAATCCTATGACACTTTCAACATAATAGAGCATCAGTGACTGATAATGAGCTTCATGGATACCTACACTATTATGA
>JAJBVU010000153.1 GCA_020859645.1 Eubacterium sp.
ACCATAGCCCCCTAAGGGTGAGCGGTCGAAAAGCCGCCTTATGGGCGCAAGAACAGGTTCCGTAAGGGTATAAATTAAGTCAACGATTTTATTGCTTCTGTTTACAGGCAGCCAGCTTAAAAGACACCTTGCCACAATAAGCAGATAAAAAAGCTTTGACATATTTCCGATTGCCCTGATAATAAAATATTTAATCAAAAAAATCACCTTTTTTTATTGAGTATAGTCAATGTAACAACTATAAACTATTAAACGCAAAGCATTTTTGCGAGCGTGTCAGCACACAATTATCTCCATTTTGCAGAAGATGTTTTGGGAATATTAATTCCGTTTGCCTGAAGCTCATCTGCAAAGTTGCCCGTTATATCAACATTCATAGGTCCGATAATCAAAATTTCGTCGGAAATAAGCTGAACACTGCCGTCTAAAACATAGCTTGCTCCGCTTAAAAAGTCGCTTATTCTCTGAGCCGTTTCAAAATTAACCTTTTCAAGATTAACTACAACGGTTTTTCTGTCTCTTAAAGCGTCACAGGCCTCTCCTGCCTCTTCAACGCTTGTGGGGGTGCTGACGAGAACCTCCATCTGCACATTTGTATTTACTTTATAAACCTTGGAATTGCTTCCGTAGCGGCTCGAAGTATATCTTCTGTTGTTTGAGACAGGTCTGGGAGACGGTTCGTCGTCGTAATCATCATAATCCTCATTTTCAACAGGCTCGTCATAATATTCCTCTCCGTAATTACCGGGAAACAGCTTATCCTTTAAGTTTTCCAAAACATTAATCATTTTCAAGCTTCCTCCTAAGCATAATTTCTCTTGCCGAAAATACCTGTTCCTATACGAACAATATCGGCGCCTTCTTCTATAGCCACAACATAATCGTTGGTCATTCCCATAGACAAATAAGTCATATCTATATTATCACAGTTTTTTGCCTTAATGTCAATAAATAATTCACGCATTTTTTTAAAAACAGGTCTGTTGTTTTCGGGGTTTTCGACATAGGGGGCAACGGTCATAAGACCTTTAACTCTGATTCCCTTAAATTCCTTCAATTTTTCAATTGTGTCTGAAAGCTCCTCCGCTTTAAAGCCGTGTTTGCTTTCTTCCTCGGCGATATTTAACTCTAACAAAATATCCGTCACAAGGTCAGCCGCCAATGATCGCTTACTGATTTCGGCGGCAAGCTTAAGGCTGTCCACAGAGTGAATAAGCTTAACCCTGCCTATAATATATTTAACCTTGTTTGTCTGAAGGCTGCCTATAAGGTGCCAGTTTACGCCGCCCTTTATAACATCGATTTTGGACATAAGCTCCTGAACCCTGTTTTCTCCAAGCTCCTTAACGCCCAAATCAACAAGCTGCTGTATTCTTTCGCAGTCTACGGTTTTTGTTACGCCCAAAAGCATAATATCATCGGCAGACCTGCCTGATTTTTTCGCCGCAGCCTCTATGTTTTTATATATTTCGTTTAAGTTTTCAGCAATTTCGTTCATAAAATCACCTTTCTTATTTGTAGAGCATTTGATCCTCTTCTATGTTTTTGGGGTCAACTACAACTCTGTCATAAATGCTTAGGTTTGCGTTCCGGTCGGGATCCAGAATAGTATGGGTTGAATTTGAGGTGCTTCCCTCAGTGTCTATAGTGTAAAGTTGGGCTATACCCGTATTCATTATATAAATGCCCTGACGTGTTTCAACCTCGCTTAAAGTATATGTATCCGCCCCGTCTGGGCTCATTATTACATCTCCCAAAGCAAGGCTGTCATAGCCAACGGGGAAGTAGGCGTAATCTCCCTTAACTGACCCTACGGAGACGGTAGTTCCGTTGGATTTCGTCACCGTTCCCGCTGTTACATATTCGGCGGGAATTTTTATAAGGGTAGTTTCCACAATAGAGGAATTTGCGATTTTATAGCCTGTTTTAACCTTGTCTATTTCAAAGGAAAGATTTCTCACCGACATAAAATCAAGCATATACTTTGAAGCCCTTAAAACCATATAGGTCTTTTTTGTATCGGGTACAAAGGTTTCAACCACAACATCCATTTCAATATTATCGCCCATAGAGTCCGTCAGATAAATAGTATGTCTGTCGCCCTGCTCCCAGTCCAAAACATAGTCTGAGTCGATATATGCGGCAATATACCACACGTTAGACGTAATTATTTTAAATATGTTTTCGCCCTCGCTGACTTCAGTGCCTGCTACATGTGAGTAGTCGCTGTTCTGCTTTATGTCATTTTCGGAAAGAGAAGCCATATTTCCCGTATTAAGCTCCGATTCAAGACCGTCTGTTTCAAGACACACTATGCCCCCTTCAAGAGCAGTATAGGTTCTGGAATTTTCGGCAATTGTGTTTTCCGCCTTTTGAATTGCGCTTGTCTGATCGGCGGAACGGTTTTCGCTTAAAATAGCCTGATTTCGCATTTCCTGCTTAACCGCAGCATTGTTTGTAAAATCTCTTAGGCTCAACGTATCAAGAGCTACAAAATCCATAGCCGCATCATCTGCCAAAGCCTTTATTTCCAAATTAAGCTTAGCCGCTTCTTCGCTTGTTTCGTCAATTGTTTCTTTAACCTTCTCTGATTCTATAATATCCTCGTTAAGGCTGTCCAGAGACTGCTGAGCCTCGTCTACAACATCTTTAACCTTAACGGTGGCAATTGTCTCACCTGTTTTTACCTTTTCGCCGTCGGGAACCAAAAAGGAAATTTCACCTTCCATATCCGACTGATATGCGGTTTCGGTTCTTATAATAACCCCCTCTGCTGATTTAGGGGTATCGATTGAGCCTATTTGAATTGTGTCATAGCTGACAGCACTTTTTAAGGCATATCTTATAATATTTCCGCCCACATATAAAACCGCAAGCAAAAGAAAGGCAGCCAAAAAAATTCTTGCCGCACCTTCATAGCCTATGCCGCTGACCTTTTTATGAACAACTTTTGTCTGGGGTTTTCTTTTAGGCGCAGCCGGTAAAGTGTTTCTCACTGCGGCTGTATTTCTCGAAGCGGCTGAGCTTCGGCGTGTGGTAAGGGCTGAACTCTGTGAAGCCGACCGCCTTGAAGCTGTCCTGTTTGTGCCGATGGGAGTCAGGGACGTACTTGTTCTTGTTTGGCGTGACGTGCCTGAAGTACGTGTTGTTCCCGTTGTACGCAATGTGCTTGATGTTCGGGTTAAGCCGGTTGAACGTGTTGTTCGGCTTGTTCCCGATGCTCTTGTGCCTGTTCTCACGGAAGATGAGCTTCTGCGTGAAGAGCCTGAGCCTGTCCTGCTGCTGCGGACATCGCTTAATTTTATAACGTTTGTGCTTCTTTTACCTGCGGATGCGGAAGAAGAAGATCTCGTTCTCGAACTGCTGTTTGATTTTTTATTTTTACTGCCTGTTCTTCTCTCAGCCACCTGTATCAAATCCTCTAAAAGTCATAAAGTCCCTCTTAAAAGAATAAATTTAGAAAAAAGAGAGACGTGATCAAAATAAAATACAAAAAATACTTACTGCCTTTTTTAATTCTTTTATTCAATATAATG
>JAJBVU010000072.1 GCA_020859645.1 Eubacterium sp.
GATGTAGTATACTATATTAAGTATTTTCAGAAGTGAGACAAAGTGTAAAACATGGGAGTTGATTTTTATGGCTGCCGAAAAGACGGTTATAATTAAAAATCTATATAAAACCTACGGCGAGGGTTCTGCTAAGGTAGAAGCCCTTAAGGATATAAACATTGAGATTGAACGGGGAGAAATTTTCGGAATAATCGGGCTTTCGGGCGCAGGGAAAAGCTCTCTTGTAAGATGCATTAATCTTCTTGAGGTTCCCGAGCGGGGCGAGGTGCTTATTAACGGAAAGGATATAACCAAAATAAGCAAAAAGGAGCTTCGTGCGGAGCGAAAGAACATAGGCATGATTTTTCAGCATTTCAATCTGCTTATGAATTCAACGGTTTATGACAACATAGCCTTTCCACTTAAGCTTATAAAGACCCCGAAGGATCAAATAGACAAAAGAGTCGGCGAGCTTCTTGAAATAGTGGGGCTTGCGGATAAAAAGGACGTTTATCCCTCGCAGCTTTCAGGAGGACAAAAGCAAAGAGTGGGCATAGCCAGAGCCATAGCCACACAGCCGGACATAATTATGTGCGACGAGGCTACCTCGGCTCTTGACCCTGAAACCACAAAATCCATTTTGCAGCTTATTAAGGAAATAAACCAAAGCCTTAAGGTAACTGTTATTATAATCACCCACGAAATGGAGGTTATAAAACAGGTCTGCGACAGGGTAGCCGTTCTTGACAGCGGCTCCGTTGTGGAAACAGGCAGCGTTTCAGATGTTTATATTGATCCCAAAACAGAAACCGCCAAGAAATTTTTCAAATCCGTTGACCTTGAGCTTGACAACAGAGTTTACAACAAAGCCCTTAAGGAAAAAGGAACGGTTATTCAGGCGATTTTCAGAGGGGACAAGTCTACAGACCCCTACATAAGCCAAATGATAAAGCAGTTTGACGTAGAAGCCGCAATTCTTTTGGGAAATATTCAAAGTATGGAAAATATGCTTGTGGGTACCCTTGTTTTGAGAGTTGACGGAAAAGAAGAAAACGTAAAAGCCGCCGTAAATTATCTTAAGGATAACGGCGTTATTGTGGAGGTGGTTAAATGAGGGAGTTTTTTGAAGAAAGCTTAAAAAGCCCCGAATATTGGGCCGACATTCACAAAATAATAACCCCTGCCGTCGGCAGCACACTTTATATGGTGTTCTTTTCAAGTCTTTTTTCTATAGTAATAGGCTGCGTTTTAGGCATAATATTATATGTAACCCAAAAGGACAACATTTTGGAAAACACACCGATTAATAACGTTATAGGCACAATCGTAAACATCGGCAGATCTGTTCCCTTCGTTATTCTTATGATAGCGGTGTTCCCTCTTTCAAAGTTTATTGTGGGAACAAGCATAGGGTCTACCGCTTCTATAGTGCCCCTTACGGTTGCCGCAATACCCTTTGTGGCAAGACTTATAGAAACCTCTCTTAACGAGCTTGACAAGGGTGTTATAGAAGCTTCGATTTCTATGGGCGCAAACGAAGCCCAAATTATAACAAAGGTTATGCTGCCCGAGGCTGCGCCATCTATAATTTCCGGCATAACCATTACCATAATAAATATTATAGGCTACTCCGCTATGGCAGGCACTATCGGCGGCGGCGGTTTGGGAGACGTCTGTATAAGATACGGCTATCAAAGGTCGAGAACGGACATTCTCATTTACAGCGTAATTATAATGATTGTTATGGTTCAGATAATTCAGTGCATAGGCAACTTCTTCGCAAGAAGACTTGACAAGCGCTGATAATTAAGCGAATGAATTTTACATCATTCCTATAGGCAATTCAATTTGCAAAAATTTTTATATAAAAGGAGTTTTTAAAATGAAAAGAAAATTAAGCTTTACTGCATTGCTTCTTACAGCAGTATTTGCATTTACAGCCTGCGGCGGAAGCAGCGATACAGCAGTTGACGATACAGCCGCTGAAGCAGAAGCCGAGGGCGAGGAAGCCGCTGCTGAGGATGACGGCGAGGTTGTTACCCTTAAGGTCGGCGCAACAGCTGTTCCTCACGCTGAAATTTTAAACGAGGTTGTTGACGATTTGGCAGAAGAGGGCATTGACCTTCAGGTTGTTGAATTTTCCGACTACACACTTATCAACAAGGCTCTTGTTGAAGGCGAGGTAGACGCTAACTACTTCCAGCATCAGCCCTACCTTGATGAATTTATCGAAGAAAGCGGCGCTGATCTCGTTTCTGCCGGCGGCATCCACATTGAGCCTATGGGAGTTTATTCAGAAACACTTGAGTCTCTTGACGAGCTTAAGGACGGCGACAAGGTCGGTATTCCCAATGACGCTACAAACGAAGGCAGAGCACTTCTCCTTCTTCAGAGCGAGGGTCTTATTACACTTGCAAGCGATTCTCTTACACAGACACCCGCCGACATAGTAGAAAACAATCTTAACCTTGAATTTGTTGAGCTTGCAGCTGAGCAGCTTCCCAGAACATTAAGCGAAACAACAATTTCAGTTATCAACACAAACTATGCTCTTGAGGGCGGTCTTTCACCCAGTGAAGACTCAATCGCTATGGAAGCCGGAGATTCTCCTTATGTAAACATCGTAGCAGTAAGATCAGAGGACGCCGACAGCGAAGCAATTGCTAAGCTTATGGCAGCTCTTCAGTCTGACGAAGTAAGAACCTTCATCAACGAAAGCTATAACGGCGAGGTTGTTCCCGTTTTCTAATTAATCCTAAATAAAAACAAAAGAAAGCTTCTTCCCGAAATTCCGAGAAGAAGCCTTTTTATTTGTTTAAATATTTTCAGTTTAAAATCAAACGTGCGATATTCACCATTTTTTCGCCTGTGTTCATACTCTTGGTCTGCATATATCTGTGAGCCTGCTCCTCAGACATATGATATTTATGAATTAAAACGGCTTTAGCCTGCTGAATTATTATTTCTTCATTTTCCGTTCTGAAACGGTTATGTATAAGACTGCCGTGGTTGTCTAAGTTTATAAGCATTGAAACAGAGTAAATAAGGTCTGTTCTGTTAAGGGGTATGGAAAGCTTAAAAACCCTGTTGTCGGGGATGTCATCTAAAAAGCCTATTGAGCCTATAGCCACAATATGAAAATATTCGGGAATGTAGTCAATTATGTCAAGAAGAACCGTGTCTTTAAACTTAGGTCCGCAGACAATTATTCCGTCGTCATAACTGTTAAGCTTTGCCAAAAGGTCGGCGCCTGTATGTGTTGTAAAGTTGGGATAAATCCCTCCCGATTTAAGCATAGCGGCAACCTTGCCCGCTGTCTTGTCACTGCCGAAGGCAATGAAAACATTGTTATTTATTATCATTTTTCAAACTCCTTTGTTTGGGGTTGTTTTAATTTACTCTTTCAATAAACTAATATATTTATAAGGCAACACCTTTATTATACTTATGGTGATTTTCTTTGTCAATAGAAAATTGGCTTCAAAGGCTGATTATTCGACCTATGTAACAAGGCGGCGGCTATAGGTTTAAAGCTATAATGAAAAAT
>JAJBVU010000101.1 GCA_020859645.1 Eubacterium sp.
TTTCAATACTTATAAAAATATTATCGAATATAAGTAAAGATTATTTTTATTGACGCATAAACACTTGACACAAATCGGTTTAGCTGATAGAATAAGTATGTAAAAAATTTTGAAAGAAGGGCTTATTATGACAAGAATTAAGACTTTATCAACAAGAAGCCTTAAGGCTTCCGCTGTAAACGGCGGCTGCGGCGAATGTCAGACATCATGCCAGTCGGCAAGCAAGACTTCATGCAGTATTGCCAATCAGCAGTGTGAAAAATTAAAGTAATATTTAAGGCAGCCGCTGCTTTTTTGGCAGCGGTTTTGTTTATGCGAGGGTAAAAAAATGATACACAGATATAAAATGGGCGGATATAACATTGTTATTGACGCAAACAGCGGCTCTGTTCACGTAGTTGACGAGGCTGCTTATGATGTTATCGGGATGTATGAAGAAAAAACAGAGGAAGAAATTTTTGATTTCGTAAAGGAAAAATATAATATAGACAGGGCTGAAGCAAAGGAGCTTTTGGGGGATATTGAAGCCTTAAAGGCTGACGGTGTTTTATTTTCAGAGGATATTTACAGAGAAGCGGCTCCTTTTTTGAAGAATAAAACCTCTGTTATAAAGGCTCTCTGCCTTTTGGTGGCTCAGGACTGCAATATGCGCTGTCAATATTGCTTTGCGGAAGAGGGGGAGTATAATCAGGGGGAAAGACGGCTTATGTCCTTTGAAACAGGCAAAAAAGCCATTGACTTTCTTGTGGAAAACTCGGGAACAAGAGTTAATTTAGAGGTTGACTTTTTCGGCGGCGAGCCCCTTATGAATTTCGACGTTGTTAAGCAGCTTGTGGAATATTCCAGAAGCATAGAAAAGGAGCATAACAAGAATTTCAGATTTACGCTGACCACAAACGGCATTTTGCTGAATGATGAAATCTGCGAATTTCTGAACAAGGAAATGTATAACGTTGTGCTTTCTATTGACGGCAGAAAAGAAGTAAACGACAGAATGAGAAAAACCGTTAAGGGCGGCGGAACCTATGACATAATTCTGCCGAAATTTAAAAAAGCTGCCGACAGCAGAGGACAGGAAAACTATTATTTGAGAGGTACATACACCCACTACAATACAGATTTTGTTAAGGACATTCTGCACCTTGCGGATATGGGCTTTAAACAGCTTTCAATGGAGCCTGTTGTGTGTTCTGCCAACGAGACTTACGCCCTGACTGAAGAGGATCTGCCTAAGCTTTTGGAGCAGTACGAGATTTTGGCTTCCGAAATGCTCAAAAGAAAAGATTTTACATTCTATCACTATATGATCGACCTTAAGGGCGGACCCTGTATCTACAAGAGGGTTTCCGGCTGCGGCGTAGGTGTGGAATATATGGCTGTTACCCCCTCAGGGGATCTTTACCCCTGTCATCAGTTTGTAGGGGACGATGAATGCAAGCTTGGGGACGTGTTTAACGGCATAACCTACCCCGAAAGACGTGACAATTTCAGAGGATGCAACATTTACGCCCACAAAGAGTGCGACGACTGCTTTGCCAGATTTTACTGCAGCGGCGGATGTGTTGCCAACGCCTATCACTCAACAGGGGATATAAAAGGGGTTTACGAATACGGCTGTAAGCTTCACAGAAAGAGAATTGAATGTGCTATCATGATGAAAGCGGCGGAAGAAGATGCTGATTGACAGACTTAAGGAAATTGACAGCTACCCCTTTCATATGCCGGGGCATAAGCGGAACACAGACCTTTTCCGCTTTGACTTTACTGAAATCGAAGCCACAGACGATCTTCACCACCCACAGGGAATTTTGAAGGAACGAATGGATAAAGCCTCCGAAATTTACGGAACCCTTTCTGCAAAATTTTTGGTAAACGGTTCCACCTGCGGAATTTTAGCGGCGGTCTGCGCTCTTACAAAAGAGGGAGACAGTGTTTTAATGGCGAGAAACTGTCATAAATCCGTCTATAACGCCGTACTTCTGAAAGGGCTTAAGCCTTATTACGTCTGCCCGAAAACGGACGAAAAGGGCATTTGCGGAGGAATTTCACCGAAAGATGTTGAAAAAGCCTTAAAGGAAAGCGGCGCAAGGCTGTTTGTTATGGTTTCCCCTACATACGAGGGGGTTGTGTCGGATATAAGGGCAATAAGCGAGGTCTGCAGAAGCTTCGGCTGTATACTGGTTGTGGACGAAGCCCATGGAGCGCATTTCAGCTTTTATGATAAATTCCCCATTTCAGCGGTGAAGTTAGGGGCAGATATTGTTATTCAAAGTCTGCATAAGACTTTGCCTGCCTTGACACAGACAGGGGTTCTTCACATATGTTCTGATAAAATCGACCGAAATGAAGTTTTTAAGTATTTGAGCATTTTCGAAAGCTCAAGCCCTTCATATCTTCTTTTAAGCTCTGCCGACAGCTGTATTGATTTTATGCACAGTGAAAAAGGACAGCAGCTATTTGATAATTATTGGGCTATGCTTACGGAATTCAGAAAAAAAGCAAAAGGATATATTTTAGACAGCGACGTTATAGGAAAAAACGATATTTTTGACCTTGACCTTTCAAGGCTTGTTATTTTCGGGGGAAGGGAAGCTGCTGAAGCCATAAGAAAGCAAAATGTTGAGCTTGAAATGGAAAATGTTCTTTACAGTGTTGCCATAAGCTCTATAGGAGACACACAGGAGGGCTTTGACAGACTTCTTAAGGCTTTTGAAGCCTGCAGCCCTTCGGCTAAACAGGAGTTAAAAGGAAATTTGGGCATTGTTCAGCCTAAAATTATTTTAACTCCGAAAGAAGCGGAAGCGAAAGACGGCGAAAGAATACCTCTTAATACCGCTGTTGGCAGAATTTGTAAGGAAGCTGTTTATATTTATCCCCCGGGAATTCCTGCTGTGAATAAGGGTGAGGAAATAACCCCTGAGGCTTTGGAGCTTATAAACGCCTATATTGAAAGGGGCTTAAAGGTTGTGGGTATAGAGAGCGGATTAATTAAAGTCATAAATTAAGTCTGCAGCAAAGCCTTACCTTTTATCTCTTGTGCAGTGCTTTATTTATACTGTCAAGCAGTCCTATAATTTCGCCCATGCCTATAAAAAGAAATCCTCCTGCTAAGGATATAAGCTCACAGGTGAAAAACATAAGCAAAGAAAATTCATACTGACCGGAGAAAAGACCGTCGGGGGCTTTGGCGGCTGTGCAAAGGCTTATAAGGGTTCCGCCCAGAATAACCACTGCACCCAGCTGCTTTAAGGTTCTGCCGACGGCATTTTTATTTCCCTCCTTGCCTAAGCCTATTGTTTTAAGGCTGAAGCCGGAGCTTGTTTCTTCCTCTGAAGTTTTTTCTTCGGGGGCAAGCCCTTTTTCCGCTCTTTCTATTTCGTCTATTTCCTTTCGGTTTTGGCTGCCCCTTGCCAAAGCCAAATAAAAAAATATGATTATAACCGCTGTTGCAAATAAAATTATAAATATACTCATAATTACCTCATTAAAT
>JAJBVU010000010.1 GCA_020859645.1 Eubacterium sp.
TTTATGCCCTTACGGGTATGGATGTCCTTTTTTTGTTGCTTGCAGACAAAAATAGATAGGAGATGTTAAAAAATGACAACAGATATAATCATTAGGGATAATTATAATTTACGCGATAATTGGCGGTTGCAGGGGTTGTATATGCAGCTTAGGAGGTTTAATAGCTACTGTAATCAGTTGGTTTATTTCCGGAACTTTGGCAATGCCAATAACAGTTAAGCTGTTTGAAATGTTTAATATTGAACCGCTTATATCCGAAATGATAAACACATTCAGCTCAGGGTTTTACAGCAGTAGTGATGTAATAAATAACAGCCTATCGAGCCTGGACGGTTTTATAAATATCAGCCGGATAAATATAACAGGACCGGCAAATACATTAATACAAAGCGTTTCAGGAGTTTTTGATACCACTGCAGTCAATGCAGCGTCGCTATTTATAATGCTGATTATTTTTGCGCTATGTATGTTCATATGCAGAGCTGTAATACATATTTTTGAATCTGCGTTTAATAAAATCCCGTTAGGCAAAACAATGAATATGATATTTGGTATAATGTGCGGAATGATAAAAGGATTTATTGTAGTCTAATCAGAAAAAAGAGGAGGGAAAATATTATGAATACAAAAGTAGAAAAATACATAGGAAAAATCACGTTACAAAACACCGTAGACATAACCGATCCTGTCTATAACAAAACGGTATGGTGTAGGTTAAACGGTGTTCCGGTAATTTCCGGTGATTATAACGTATACATCACCAAATCCAACGAGGGAGAATTTGGACAACGCATATCTGAATTAAAAATAATATCAAATCAATTACCGTTCACTCTCACTTGTCAGCATTGCGGCGAGGAGTTTAAGACACATAACCAATACAGTAAATTCTGTTCGGATAAGTGTAGAAAACGTCATCGCATCGAAACAGCTGCTTGCGAATACTGTGGTAAAAACTTGTATAAAAACGGCATAGAAATAAATTCGGAGAACTATAGAGCTGTTTTCTGCTCTGATGAGTGCCGCGAGAAATACAAGTGGAAAACTGTTGAGGAAAACGGCTTAATCGGAACCTGTCAGCATTGTGGTAAAAGATTCATAATGCATGATAGCAGCGCTAAATTCTGTTCAAAAGATGTATTGATACTACGTGTGACAACGCAGTATTTTTCGATTATTTAATTATACGCGCCGATTCTGAGCAAGACGCTATTAATTATTACAATCAGAATCTCAAAGGCGGACGTTTTTTGCTTAATAGTCGAAAGTCTGATCCTACAGGCAAGTATGTGCGTGATGATATAATCTCTGCATGTTTTGCCGCTTGCTCCGATTGGAATTTTGATGCTACAAAAAAAGAAGGAGAATAATCATGAAAAACATACCTATTTACGACAAAACACGAAAATATGCAATAGAACATGATGAGGTCAAAGAGTACAAAGCATCGCTACGAGCGAATATGGCTTGTAAAGGAGCGGTCACGAAAGCAATCAGCAGAAACTATCGCAATTATATTTGTGATACGGATACAGCTTTGCAAGAGCTTCAAGAAAATTTCTCTCTTAAGCGTATCGCGGTTGTCACGGCGGTAACTATCCGCCCCAAAGACTGGGACGGCAGAATTTCAAATGAAAATAAAACTTGGGCAAAGTCATTTCCATTTCCTGAAAATGTAGATGAATTTTTGGGTTATGACACAAACATTCAATTTGGACTTACGGAAGTGCATCCGGGTCTTGTTAATCTGTTTGCCGATACGGTGAGAAAGGCGCTTCAACAAGAGGGCAAAGCATCCTCTTAAAGGAGTTATACGATTATTTTAGCACAAAATCGCACTTGGTTGCGTAAAAATGCAGAAAAGTGTTGACAGACGCATAATTTTGCGCTACAATACAAACAGAGGTGACTAACTATTAAAAGTCAAGAGGTAAAACGAAAAAAACGAAAAAAATTTAATTAAGAAAAGAATTGCATAGCAAACAAGCCTTTCAAATGATAATTTTTTTAAAAGGCTAAATTATCTAAGCTTGCTTGCGTCAAACGGCTGATTGGTTGTTTCAAGAGTGTATATAACTCTGATTAGTTTCTTCGCGACATGAGATAATGCAACTCTATGCGGCTTGCCTTCGGAGCGTTTCTTGGCATAGAATTCAGCAAAGGTCATATTGTACTGAATTAAAGGCAAACAGCAGTTCATAATGGCACATCTTAAGTGTGATGAACCGCGTTTAACCATATGACCTGTATGTTCGGACTGCCCCGATTGGAAATATCCCGGCTCCAATCCGGCAAATGATAACATTTGTGCAGGAGATTTGAATTTGGATATATCCCCATATTCTGAGAGAATAACAGCTGCGGACTGTATACCTATGCCGGGAACTGTCAGTATAGGTCTGTCAAGCTCCAGTGTTAATTGGGATATTTCATCTTCAATCGCAGATATTTCGCTGTTCAGCTGGCAATAGAGTCTCAGAATGGCGGAAAGCTCAACCTCGAATATATGATTAGAGACACCCACTGTGTTTTTAGCAAGCTCCCGTAATTCAAGAAATTTCTGCATAGAGAAGTGACCTCTTGAAATTCGGCGCAAATCATCATAGGATGTTGTCCTCATTGCGGCAATTTTAATAGGAGAACCGTATTTTTCGAGGATATGTAACGCGGCAGCACCGAGGTTATTGTTAAAAAACGGCTTAAACTCAGGGAAAATATGGTCTAAAATGTCAGTAAGCTTGATTAAATAAAAGGTTCTTTGCTTAATTAAATAAAATCTTAATCTTGTTAGTGACTTTAGAGAATAATTGTGGTAAAATGAATGTGGATAGGGTTTGTAATCAACATTCATTAACCAACGAGCAATAGTCTTAGAATCTATTGCATCGGTCTTAGTCTTTCTAAGCGTTAGAGCTTTTCTGTATTGACTAATAAGAGCCGGTTGAAACTCCATAAAGGTAAGATTATGGTTTTCAAGGAATAACATAAGGTTTAATGAATAATGAGATGTTGATTCAAACCCTATTCTCTTTTCTTCGGAAGAATTAAGAGAATTCAACCTGTCAAGAAACATCTCAAAGCCCTGTTTGTCATTCCGGAATGAAAACACCCCAAAAGGAGTTTCACCATCGCTTGAAACGATAAAGCAGTCATGCTTGTACTTGGAAATGTCAATACCAATGAAGTACATTAAAAAACCTCCTTAGTGAAAATGGATTTAAGCACTGAATGTTTTCCACAAGAATTCCGACAATGTAATCACGCAAATACAAACGTCAAAGCGTTAACTAACTGATTAACAATGAAGGCGAAAATCTGTGGTTTGAGTCACCTCATACCAGTCAAAGCTGTAGAAATTATGAACAAATCCACAGTGCCTATATTTATTATAGCAAAGGTAGCTGACCTTTTCTATACAACATTAAAAAAGGAAGGAGAAATGATATAATTACCCTTACTTTTTGGATAATTATATTATACGTG
>JAJBVU010000215.1 GCA_020859645.1 Eubacterium sp.
TACCATTCTATTACGTAAAGTATATCATATCCCCGCGCCCGTGTCAAGATTTTTTCATAGGTGTTGGTTTCAAAATTTGCCGCACGCACTCTCTCAACCGAGCCGCACCCCCCACGGACGAACCACCGCTAAGCGCATATGCTTTTTGAAGTTGTTATTCGTAAATTTTTAATTAAAATATTGACTTTATAACATATATATGCTACAATACATTAAAACACACCTTTGTTGAAAATTTAAGGTGCGGTTTAGTGTAGGAGATTGATTATGTATAACCAAAAGAATACGGAAATTCTCAAAAAAATTTTTGCGGAATATGATTACATTATGTCAACCGCACAACTCAGTTCAAAGAACATATATTACAGAAATATTCAGCAGATGTTGAAAGATGGGTTGATAGAAAAAGTCAGGCGCGGTTATTATCGTTGGCTCGACGATGACGGCAGCAGCGAAGTAGTGATTATCAACAAGCTGTTTCCCGACGCGGTTCTTTGTATGGAAACAGCACTGTTCCATTACGGCTACAGTGACAGAAATCCCGCGGAATGGCATATTGCGATAGATAAAAACGCGTCAAGGCAGCGCGCAAAGATTGATTATCCCTTTATCAAAGCATATCGAATGGAATCCGATTTGCTTGCCATAGGCGAAACCGAGGGTGAAATAGATTGTACGCCGGTTCGCATTTATGACCGTGACCGTACAATGTGCGATGTTTTGAAAAATATGAATAAGATGGATAGGGAAATTTTTAATAAGGCTGTTCAAGGCTACGTGGGCGATTCAAAAAAGAATATTCCCAATCTTATGCGGTATGCAAAGGAATTGCGTGTTCAAAAGCGCGTAAAAGACTTGATTGGAGTGTGGTTGTGATGGCAGATATTGCGGCATCGGTTCTTGCAAAGCTCAGAAATAAGGCAAAGACTTCCGGCATTGGTTATCAGCAATGTCTACAGCTTTTTATGCAGGAGGAGTTTTTGAGAAAACTGTCAAAATCGGAATATGCTGACTGTCTTATATTAAAGGGCGGATTATTTATTTACACGCTCACGAATTTTGAAAGCCGAGCGACTATTGATGTTGATTTTCTGCTCCGCAGGTATTCAAATTCAATAGATGATGTTAAAAAATTGATTTGTAAAATTATTGATACTCCAACAGGTAATGATTATATAAAAATGACAGCTCAAGGCTTTGCGGAAATTTCTCCGCAGAGGAAATATCACGGTATCAGCACGCAGATTATCGGACAAATTAAGAATGTTCGAGTGCCGTTTAATGTGGATATAGGCGTGGGAGATGTGATTGTGCCGAGTGCCGAGGAGCGTGTTATCACTACACAACTTCCCGATTTTGAAGTTCCGATTATCAAGACGTATTCTCTCGAAAGCACTATCGCCGAAAAATTCGATGCTATATTACAGCGTTTTGAGCTGACAGGCAGAATGAAGGATTTTTATGATATTTATTATTTGGCAAGGACATTTGATTTTGAGGGGGCAAATTTGCAAACAGCAATTTTTAAAACCCTGCAACAACGAGGTACGCCATACAATAAAGACAGCTTTAAGCGGATTACCGCGCTTGCCGATGATGAGGATATGCTAAAACGCTGGAAATACTTCTTAAAAAATACAAAGAATGATACTCTTGAATTTTCTTCGGTAATTGCGAAAATCCGGGAATTCCTTGAGCCTGCCTTTGAGGCAATAGTAAATGGAAAGGAATTTAATGGAATATGGAATTATAGTAACGCAAAATGGGAAACGGAAAATTAACCCTATCGGCACTCAAAAAAGCGTGCAGTATGGGTTGGTTTGGAGATTTTTAGATGCTCAAATTCGCCTGCCGCAATATTTACGAAATGCCAACTTTGCGGAATTGATGAAACCTATTGCAAGAGAAAACCGTGCGTAAAACTCAGAATTTTATTGCTTTCGCGCCCGCGATATGCTATAATTAAAGCGAAATGAGAGTTCCGGAAATCACGGAATTTATTATGAACGGATACAGGCAGTCGGAGTTGTGAATTAGGGCGGGCATAATTTCCGACAGCGACGGCTGGATTAGCATTTTGGACGACAGAAATTCCACGTCGCATATTTACGACGATGAGGACGCAGCGGAAATTTACAACAGAATTTGCGTAAATCACATCACCCTGTTCGACAGCCTGAAAAATAAGCTGACGGATTTAACGGCGTGACTGCAATAAAAGAACGATTGCCGCGTGCAATCGTTCTTTTATTATTTAAATCAGAGCCGCAAGATTAGCAATATCCTTCATTTTGTGTAAACTCCAAAACGGCAATATAATACGAGTGTGTTTTTGCATGGCGGCAAGTTTGACCTCTATAATTATAAGGGCGTAAAAATGCTCATCCGCCCGCGCCATACTATATAAACCTATATTTTCCTTTCCCGTGTCCTTTGACCTCCTCAAGCAAGCCGTGTTTTTTCATTTTTGCAATCAAATCACCTGCCGCGGTGTATGAAATTCCGCATATTTCGGAAACGTCGCCTCTGCCAAAAGCAGCTAAAGTTCCAATATTATTATACAGCTTTCTTATATTTGTTTTGGTTTTAATATTCATCTTAAAACCGGCTATTCGCGTTTCAATAGCCGGTTTTTCACTGTTAATAGCCGGTTTTTGGGGTTCAATAGAGCTATTAATATGCAAATATCGGTTTTTCAGCTTGTTCTTTTCGCCCAAAAGCAGATTCCGCAAATCTGTTATCATCGGCTTTTGCCGGTTTTGCCGCATAATAGCTTTCAATTCGATTCTCGGCATCTTCAAGAGTAATATTGCCCTCAATATTGTCTACAGCAGTCTTATACAGTGTCTCGGACGGTGTAAGTCCGTCAACAGCTTGCAATCCGATAGCCGTACTCCAAGCATATCCTTTGTATCGCTTGTCCGGCTCCGTCTGCGTTATATATTCCTTAAAAGGGTCATCTATCATATTCAATCACGCTCATATTCCTTCACGATTTTATTTCTATGCTATTATATAATAAATATAGTCTAAAATCAAGACTTCTTAAACCATTCAACGGCAAATACACTGCGCATAAATTTTTGTTTTACAATAGAAACGAAAAATAATGAAAATAAGTGAAAAAGGGTGAAGATGTTTCCACGAAATTACAGTGAGTTTTTTTAAATTTAATATTCGTAAAAAAAAAAGAAACCGCACGGCTGTGCGGCTTTTTGGGTAATTGGTGGAGATGAGGGGATTCGAACCCCTGACCTCTTACATGCGAAGCAAGCGCTCTCCCAACTGAGCCACACCCCCACGGGTGAACCACCGCTAAGCGGTGGTTTTGGCAGGGGTACAAGGACTCGAACCTTGGGCACGCGGTTTTGGAGACCGCTGCTCTACCAACTGAGCTACACCAGCATAATTCAAACTGCCCTATCATTCTACTACAAAATAATTCATAAGTCAATACATTTTA
>JAJBVU010000263.1 GCA_020859645.1 Eubacterium sp.
ATATTATACTTATCAACAGTTTCTGTGGATAAGTCGTATGATTTCTGTGGATAAGAAGTTAATAAAAAACAGGACTCTTAAAACTGTTGATAATGTGAATTAATTTTCCCAAATATCCACATTTCTATCAACAAGTTTTACAACTGCTGCTGTCAGCTTTTGTAAGCTGTTTCCACATATTCACACTCCCTACTACGACGTCTACTAAGATTTTAAATTAATATAGCAATAATAAAAAAGATGGAGGTCTGTATAACATGATTTTTACCTGTAAAACAACTAACCTTAACAAAGCAATCCAAACAGTTCAAAGAGCTATTTCTTCCAAACCTAGTACTCCTATCTTTTCCGGTATCCATTTAATCGCAGATGATAATATTTTAGAGCTCCAGGCAATGGATCTGAATATGGCCATAGCTTGCAGTATTGAAGCGGAAATTCAGGAAAAAGGTGAAATAGTAGTTTCAGCCAAGCATTTTTCAGAATTGATGCGAAAGCTTCCCGGTGAAAATGTTACGATCTTAAAAAATAAAGAAGAAAAAACTATCAATGTTCAGTCCGATAAATCTGATTTTCAGCTTTTACTGATGAATGAAGATGATTATCCTAAATTTCCAGAATTCAATGCTGATAAACAGATCGTGCTGGAAGATGAAAAAATCAAGGAATTGATCAAAAAGACTATTTTTGCCTGCTCTACAGACGAAGCCAGGCCTTTATTCACTGGTATTTTAGTGGAACTTCAGGATGGTAAAATAACTTTTGTCGGTACTAATACTCACCGTTTATCGATCAAAACTATGGAACAGGAAAGCAGCGAAGCAATGTCGATGATCATTCCTTCCAGAGTTTTAAGTGAGATCGCACGTAACTTAACAAGTGAATTGCCTCAGGAAGTCAAGCTTTCGCTATTAAATAACCAGATCATGGTCCAGATCGAAAAAGTAGTGATCGTTTCACGTCTTATTGAAGGTAAGTTCCCGGATTATCGCAGAGTTATTCCGCCTGCCTTTAATATCAAAACCCTGTTCAATGTTAAAGAACTTGCCGGAGCCGTAGAACGTGTTTCTTTATTCTCCAGCGACGGCGATTACAGTATTATTAAAGTCAGCGTCGGCAATAATGAGATCGTCGTCAGCTCCAGCAGTCCTGACGTTGGCAAAGGCCGTGAAGTTATCGAATGCCAGACCCAGGGCGAAGCGATCAATGTTGCTTTTAATTCCAAATATATCATCGATATTTTAAAAAACCTGGCTGATGAACAGGCTACAATGGAGCTGAATACTTCTTTGAGCCCTGTCTGCATCAAACCGACTACTGAAAACAATTATATTTATATCGTTACGCCTGTTAGAGTCGTATTTTAAAAAGAAGGTAAAAAATGGAAAAAATAACCGTTGGTATCAATACTGAGTTTATTACTATCTCAAATCTTTTGAAATATGCCGGCATTTTAGAGTCCGGCGGCCAGGCTCATGAAGCTATTGCCGCAGGAGTGGTTACATTGAACGGCGTTGTCGTTACGGAAAAACGTAAAAAAGTTTTTCCTCATGATATTGTTGTTCTGGATGAACAGATCGAAATAAGCGTTGTAACGGAATAATTTATGCGAGTAACAAGGCTCTATGCCGTTAATTTTAGAAACTATCAGGAATGCTGTTTAAATATTACTTCTATGGTCAATATTTTTTATGGCCAAAATGCTCAGGGGAAGACCAATCTTTTAGAAGCAATGTTTTATGCTGCTTTTGGAGTGTCGCATCGTACTGCGCAGGAAGATGATATGCAGCGTCTGGATACAGATCAGTTTGCTGTCGGAGTTAATTTTGAAGACCTGCATGGACTTAATGATGTTAAGATCAAAAGGCAGTCTCTTGATGGTAAAAAGAAAAAAGAATTATTTTTAAATGATGTTAAGGTCAAGCCTAAAGAACATTATGGAACTTTGAATATGGTTATGTTTTCGCCTGAAGATCTGCAGCTGATTAAAGGTGAACCTGCCCTGCGCAGACGTTTTTTTGATATGCAGATATCTCAGACAGATAAAGCTTATTATGATCTGCTTGTAAAATATAATCGTATTTTACAGCAGCGTAACAGAATGCTTAAAGATATTCGCGATAACGGAGCAAGTGCTGAACTTTTGGCGACCTGGGATCAGGAGTTTGTTTTGACTGCTGCAAGAATAGCCGCTAAAAGACTGGCCGCTCTGCAGAAATTAAAAAAGCTTGCTAAGGCTGTTTATGCTGCTTTGACAGGTGAAAAAGAAGAATTAACTGTTTTTTACGAGTTAAAAGCTAATAATGGTGAACTTCTTTATCCTGAAGAAACTTTCTGCTGGGAAGATTTTTATAGTCAGAAGCTGGCAGAACGCCGGCAGATCGATATTCTGCGCGGCAGTACAGGTATAGGTCCCCATCGTGATGATTTACTTTTCAAAGTAAATGGGAGAATTTTAAAAGCTTTTGGTTCACAGGGACAGCAGCGTAGTGCTGCTTTGGCTGTAAAACTGGCGCAGCTTGAATATGTGCGTCAGGAAATAGACGAATTTCCGGTATTACTGCTGGATGATGTAATGAGTGAGCTTGACGATCAAAGGCGTTGTCAGCTTTTAAAATTTATCGACGGTAAAGTTCAAACTTTTATTACGGTAAATGATAAAGCCCTGATTCCTGACTTAAGCGGTAATGCTTATTTCAGGATCACTGAAGGCAGGATAGCAGAGGGATAAAAAATGGAAGGCATAGAAAGAGTCCTTTTAAAAATGCTTCCGAATCAGGAAGGACGTAATAAATATTTTATTTTTGCTATGCAGAATAAATGGGAACAGATCTGTGGGCCAAGTGTAGCCAGACATTCTAAACCCGTACGTTTGGAACGCAAGGTTTTATATATAAATACTGACAGCTCCGTCTGGGCCAATCATCTTTTGATGATGAAGCAGCAGTTTATCAATAATATCAACCGCGTTATGACTAATGATCCTGTGAAGGATATAAAGTTTTTTACAGGTTCTATTGAAAATCTACTGCATCTGCCCAAAGAAGAGCAGGAAGTAAAATTAAATTTCGCGCCTTTGACAGATGCTGAAAAAACTTCTATCAGTCAGGCTTTGGTGAATGTCCAGGATCAGGAATTGCAAAAAAAACTGGCTCATTTTCGCAAGGTTTGCCTGCAGAGAAAAAAAGCATTGCTTATAGAAAATAACGATCTGCAATGTAAATGCTGCGGTGCGGCTGTAACTGAAAAAAATGATCTTTGCCGTGTTTGTCAGCGTTATGAAAAGGAAAAATTACGGACAGCAATAGTATCTATTTTGACATCTGAACCCTGGCTGAATTACAGTGACTGTCAAAAATATGTTAAATGTGATAAAATGTTATTCGATAGTGTAAAAAATGCTTTAAAACAGTATTATTATGCTAAGGTATATAACAGTCAGGCTGATGTCAGA
>JAJBVU010000329.1 GCA_020859645.1 Eubacterium sp.
TATTTATACTTTGCCCTTGGTGCAAAACAACTATACGGGGTAATTAATAACTTAAAACCCAGCTGATTTTTTTATAAATTTTTCAAATAATTTATCTCTTCCTCCGTCATTTCCCTGTATTTGCCTTTTTTCAAGCTGCCTAAAGTAAGCTCACCGATTTTAACCCTTTTTAAGCTTATAACCTTGTTGTCGATTTCTTCAAGCATTCGGCGAACCTGTCTGTTTCTGCCCTCGTGAATGGTTACGTTTACAACAGGCGGCTCTTCGGTTATAATTTCAAGCTTTGCCGGAGCGGTTTTTCTTCCGTCTAAAAAAATGCCGCTTTCGAAAAAGAAAATCTCCGCAGGCTCAGGTATTCTTTTTATTCTCGCCTCGTAAACCTTGTCAATTTTGTTTTTGGGGTGGGTCAGCTTGTTGGCTACATCGCCGTCATTAGTCAAAATCAAAAGCCCCGAGGTGTTATAGTCAAGTCTGCCCACAGGGTAAATTCTTTCGCTTACGCCCTTAACAAGGTCAACAACGGTTTTACGCCCTCTGTCGTCGGTTACTGCCGTAACGCAGCCCTCGGGCTTATTCATAAGAATGTAAACCTTCTTTTCTTCCTTATTTATAATCTGACCTGAAAATCTCACAATATCGCCGTCCCCGACTTTAGTACCCATTTCGGTAATAACGACGCCGTTGACCGTGACCTTTCCTTCCTTAATATATTCCTCGGCTTTTCTGCGTGAACAAACTCCGCATTCAGCCATAAATTTTTGAAGTCTTTCCATACTATCCCCCGGTATCATACTACTGACACATATTGAGCCAGCTGTTAAATATATCGTTAAAAAATCTTTCGAAGCTGTGTTCTTCTATATCCTCAGCGCTTAAAAGCTTAATTCTTTTAATAACCTCTCCGTTTGAATAAACCTCGCAGATTCCCACCTCGTCACCTTTTGCCACAGGTGCATTTAAGGTCTTGAAATTAATTTTAAGCTCCGGTTCTTCACCCTCTTTAAGAGGTAAACTTAAGCTCTCGCCGAAAACAGCTTCTCCTTTGGGCTTTTCGCCCTTTAAAATTTCAAACTCCCCTGCTCTTTCCCCTTTTTTCACAACCTCTTCTATATGAAAATTGTCAAAGCCGTAATTTAAAATTGCCTTTGTGTCGCTCCACTTAGCAGCCTTGCCCTGTGCGCCCCAGCCGCTAGCCAAAACAACGGAAATTAGGGTCATTCCCTCTCTTTCCGCTGCCCCTACAAAGCAGTGACCGGCTTTCCCCGTATAGCCTGTTTTTACGCCGATTGCTCCGGAATATTCCGTCAAAAGCCTGTCGGCATTCGTAAGACTGTAGCTTCTCTTATCGGAAGAAAAGCTGTAAGAGGGAGTTTTTATAATCTCTCTGAATGTCTCGTTTTTAAGGGCATAGCGTGTAATAAGAGCCATATCCAAAGCTGTGGAATGATGGTTTCCGCTGTCTAAGCCGTTGGGAGTTTCAAAAACAGTGTCCTTTGCGCCTATCAAAGCTGCTTTTTTAGTTATTGCTTTGCAGAACTCCTCGGAAGTGCCGCTGACGTGTTCAGCAATGGCTACTGCCGCATCATTTGAGGAACGGAGCATTAAGGCATAAAGCAAATCCTTCAGCCGAACCCTTTCGCCCTCTGACAAAAACAGCTTAACCCTCGGAGCGGAAGCGGCGTTTTTGCTGACAACAACCTCTTCCTCTAAGTCACAATTTTCTATGGTGTAAATGCAGGTCATAATTTTGGTTGTGCTTGCCATAGGCATAGGATTTTCGGGTTCTAACCCCCAAAGCACCCTTCCGCTGTCGGCATCAATCAAAACCGCCGAACGGCTTTTAATCTTCGGCTCATCGGCAAAAGCATTTGCACACATATTCAAAATAAAAACGGCAATAAGAAAAAATTTCACAATTTTCATAAAATTAATTCACCTTATGTTATTTATTACCGTTTATTATCTGCCGAAAATAAGTTTTTATACCGTAATTTTACTATCGATTTCCCTTTCCGCTTCTGTTATTTCGTCAACCCCCGGTGCCTTAAGCTCCGGCAGCTTCTCCGATGACTCAAAGCCGAACACCCTCAAAAATTCATCGGTTGTGCCGAATAAAATAGGTCTGCCGGGAGTGCTTTTACGCCCTTTTTCTTCCACAAGGTCATATTCCACAAGGCGGTTTACGGCGTGGTCGCTGTTTATGCCCCTTATTTCTTCGATTTCCGTTTTGGTTATTGGTTGTTTGTAGGCAATAATCGCCAAAACCTCAAGAACTGCCTGTGACAGGCTCTTCCTTTTGGGCTGTCTGAAAAGCTTGCTGACAGTGTCGAAAAAACGCCTGTTTGTGCACATTTGGTAGCTGTCCTCAAGCTTAATTATGTTAATGCCTCTTTTTTCGCAGTTATATTTTATGGCAAGGCTTTCGCAGAGACTTTCGGCTGTTGCCTTGTCCTCGTCTATAACCGCCGCAATGGACTCTATTTCAACAGGCTCGCCTGCGGCAAACAATATTGCTTCAACTGCCGCTTCTTTTTCACTGAGCTTCATCTGCCGCCGTCTCCTTTCGTCTTATAATAATCCTTCCGAAAATTGTGTCCTGAAAGGCTTCAAGATATTTCCCCTTAATAAGCTCCAAAAGAGCCATAAATGTAACAACCGTTTCGGATTTTCCCGCTCTTTTGCCGAAAAGCTCCGTAAACTCGATTTCATTTTTTACACTCAAAACGTTCTTAATATGCTCCGTTTTTTCTTCTATTGTAAAGGGGTCTTTAACAACAGAGTCGAAAGAGCTTCTTATTTTGTCAACCCTGACCTCTTTCCGCTTCATAACGTCTAAAAAGGCTTTGTAAAGCATATCGGCGGTAACACCGTTTAATATGTCGGAAATGTCCTTTTCCTCTTCCGCTCCCTTAAGGGCTTCCTTCTTAATTTCGCCGTCCGGCGCCTTAAAAACAGGGAAAAGACCTTCTTTTTGCCTTACGTCAAGCTCTTCAGCCGCTTCTTTAAACTGCTTATATTCAAGAAGCCGTCTGACCAGTTCCTCTCTGGGGTCGCCCTCTCCCTCTTCATCGTCCTCGGGAACAGGCAGCAGCATTCTGGACTTTATTTCAAGAAGGGTCGCCGCCATAAGTATAAATTCGCTGAGGTTATCGGCGTTGACCTCTTTCAGAAGCCCCAAATATTGTAAATAGCTGTCTGTAAGCTCCGCTACGGGAATGTTGTAAATATCGATTTTATGCTTTTCGATAAGCTTAAGCAGAAGGTCAAGAGGGCCTTCAAAGTTAAGATTTTCAAGCTTAAAGGTTATACTGTCCATAAAATCACCCCAAAACCGCCAGTGCTCTTATCGGCAGATAAAAAATTGTTGATACAACTGTAGAAACTATACCCATAAAAATTAAAAATACAAGAATAAGCTGTAAAATTTTTTCGCTTTCGTTATATTTCATAAT
>JAJBVU010000236.1 GCA_020859645.1 Eubacterium sp.
GATAAGGAATGTCTCTCCTTATTTTTAAAGGAAGGAAAATTAATACAAAATCTGCCCTTTATAAATTCCTGTATAATAGAAATAGAAGAAAGCAGTCTTGAAAAAATAAAAAAAACAGGGTGCAGGGTTAAAATTTCAAAGGACACTGCCGTAACGGCTCAGCTTGAAAGGGCAAAAAAGCGTGTGAATGCTCCCGAAGGCTGTAATTTTACGGGAAAGGGGGTTACTGCTGCAGTTTTAGACACAGGCATAGCTCCTTTGGCTGAATTTTCGGGCAGAATTAAAGCCTTTAAGGACATTGTTTCGGGAAGGCTGAACCCCTATGACGATAACTCCCACGGCTCACACGTCTGCGGAATTTTAGGAGGAAAGGGAAAGGTCAGGGGCATAGCCCCGAATATAAGCTTAGTTTGCGTAAAGGTTTTGGACGGCAGCGGAAAAGGCTCTTCAGCTAATCTTTTGGAGGGCTTAAGCTGGGTTTATGACAACAGAAAAAATTATAACATTAAAATAGTCAACCTTTCCGTTGGTGCTTCTGCCGCAGACAGCTTCGACCCTCTTATAGCTGCGGTCGAAGCACTGTGGGACGAGGGCATAACAGTAATTTCTGCTGCCGGCAATCAGGGACCGGCTTCAGGCTCCGTTACCTCGCCGGGAACAAGCCGAAAGGTTATTACCGTAGGCTGTTTAGACGACGACAGGCATTTAAGCATTTGGGGCAGCAGTGTAAAGGATTTTTCGGGGAGAGGTCCTACCAAGGACTGTATTGTTAAACCGGATATTTTAGCCCCGGGAGCTGAAATTGTCTCTGTGTCAAACACAGGTGAACTTATACATTTAAGCGGCACATCTATGTCGACCCCCATAGTAACCGGAGCCGCTGCCCTTCTTCTTGAAAAATATCCCCGTTTAACCCCAAATCAGATAAAATATCATTTTAAAATAACCTCTGATGATTTGGGTTTTTCAAAAAACAGGCAGGGCTGGGGACTTTTGAATATAGAAAGACTGTTAAGCACTGAACCTATAATGATTTAAGGAGGTTATTTATGGAACAAAACAGTGTTTATGATATTGTGAGACTTCTTTCGGACAAAAAATCAATTGAAAATGATCTAAACGAAATAAAAAAGCTTACTGCGGACTATTTCAGAAAAAAATATTTTGACAGATTTAATAAAATAATTACGGCGGAAATCAGCCGCCAAAAGGCTCACCCCTCAGACGATTTAAGGCTTTTATACGCCTTAAAGCCCTATGCCCCGGAAGCTGCCCCTATTATGGACAGTATTATAGAAGCCGCAGCAGCGGCAAAGGCAATAAACAATATTAAAACTAAAATTCCGGCTGAAAATAAGGTTGCCGCCGCTTCTCTGTCATCTGTAAATGATGACGGGGTTTATGATACCGATTCCGAGTGTCTGCAAAGGCGTGCTGTCAGCCAAAATATAACCACAGACAGTCAAAGCTTATTTTTTATATTGGCTATGATTGTATTGATTATAAAATGAAAACACCTCTCCGCCTACCTTCGGTAGGCACCTCCCCTCAAGGGGAGGCTTGTCGGAACCCGGTAGTACATATAAAAAGAGCCTTAATATTCTCTTTTGAGAAAATTAAGGCTGAATTTTCTTATGCTGAGGCTTTTGTAAGGGTTATATCATAAAGAAGCTTTTCCGCTTCTGATTTTTCGATACCCTGAGACAATATAAGCTCGCTGACTATAATCTGCTTTGTATTGCTTAACATCTTTTTTTCTACGCTTGACAGGCTTCTTTCTCTTTCTTTTAAAATGAGGGTTTTAAAAACCTCCGTTACCTTTTTAAGACTGCCTGTTTTAATTCTGGCTGTATTCTCTTTATAACGTTCGTTCCAGTTGCTTGACATTTCAATAGGGGTTGTTTCTTTAATCGTGTTCATAACACAATGAGGCTCATCGATATACCTTACCCCTACTGTTTCCGCTTTAGCCACCGAAACAGTTATTTTAAGATTGCTGACGGGCATATTCACTGCATAATATAAGCACTTGTTCCCGTCGATTTCTTTCTCTTCAATTTCCTCAATTACACCCGCACCATACATAGGATATACAATTTTGTCACCTACGTTAAACATAAAATTCCTCCTTTCCGTCTTATCCAAAGCGCCAATATTTTTGGACGGGATCAAGAAAAAACGTGTTTCCCTTTCTTTTTAGCAATGAAAAATTTGTATAAGAAAACACCGCAGAAAATTAAAACCGGTGTTTTCTATAAAAAGCTTAATAACCCTTTTGTTTTAAGCTTTATTGCTATTAATGTTATTATTAACCAAAACTTTATCAATTATGTGATAATTACAAAATGTTCCTTTTTTAAATTTTTTTAGATATTCTGTGTAAACTCAGCTGTTTTCTTTAAAACCTCAAGAGCCTTTCCGCTGTCGATTGAGTCTGCCGCAAGCTTTAAGCCGTCTTTAATAGAAGGCGCTATTCCGCAGGTATAAAGAGCCGCTGCTGCGTTTAAAAGAACAACGTCACGTCTTGCTCCCTTTTCTTCGCCTTTGAGAATTGAAAGGGTAATACCCTTGTTATATTCTGCGTCTCCGCCCTTAAGCTCAGCGGAGTCTGCTCTCTCAAAGCCCAGTTCTTCGGGAGTAAGAACATATTGTGTAATTTCACCGTTTTTGATTTCGGCTACGTTATTGTTTGCAGTTATGGTAAGCTCGTCCATTCCGTCGTCGCTGTGCATAATTATGGCATTTTTAACGCCCATTTTAGCCATAGCCTTTGAGAAGGGGTCAACAAGCTCCTTGCTGAAAACGCCTACAACCATATTTTCGGCATGTGAGGGGTTTGAAAGAGGTCCTAAAATATTAAAAATAGTTCTTATTCCAAGCTCACGTCTTACAATGCTTACATTTTTCATAGATTTATGGAAAACCTGTGCAAACATAAAGCCAATGCCGTTTTCATCGATACACTTAGCTACCTGATCGGCTTCAAGCATAACGTTTATGCCCAGCTTTTCAAGAACGTCTACCGCACCTGACTTTGAAGATATTGAACGGTTGCCGTGCTTAGCAATAACACAGCCTGCTCCGGCAGCTACAAAAGCCGCTGTAGTGGAAATGTTAAATGTGAAAGCGCCGTCTCCGCCTGTACCTACAAGGTCTACATAATTTTTCGATTTAATGTTGATATGCTCCGCCTTTTCTCTCATAACCGTAGCGCAGCCTACGATTTCATCAAGGGACTCGCCTTTAATCATAAGAGCAGTCAAAAGACTTGCTGTTTGTGCAAGGGTAGCGGAACCGCCCAGCATTTTATCCATAGCATCTTTTGCTTCTTCAAATGTGAGATCTTGACCTGCAACTACTTTTTTAATATGTTCCTTCATAACAATAAAAGCCTCACTTTATAAAAAATTTCCGATAATTTTATTATACCGCAAAATTTATTGAAAGT
>JAJBVU010000330.1 GCA_020859645.1 Eubacterium sp.
TTTCTGTTAACAGAAAATCACGATTATGAATAGCTTTTATAATTTCATGACTATAGGTAAATGTTGATATATAATATTTTCAAAACCTACCGAAAAAATATGAAATAGAGAGAAGGGAATTTATGACTTTTACAGATGAGCAGTCTGAAAGATATTTAAGGCATATTATTTTAAAGGAAGTAGGGGCAGAGGGGCAGGAAAAGCTTTTAAACGCCAAGGTCTTGATTATAGGGGCAGGGGGCTTAGGCTCACCGGCGGCGCTTTATCTTGCGGCGGCAGGAATAGGCACACTGGGCATTGCCGACGGCGACGAGGTTGACCTGTCAAATCTTCAGCGGCAGATAATACACACAACCGCCGATTTAGGCAGGGCGAAGGTTCTTTCCGCAAAGGAAAAAACAGAGGCAATAAACCCTGACGTAAAAGTTATTGCACACAAGGTTTTTGTGACTGCCGAAAACATAGCCGATTTAATAAAGGACTATGACTTCATAATTGACGCTACGGATAACTTTTCCTCAAAATTTCTTATAAACGACGCCTGTGTAATGGAAAAAAAGCCTTTTTCACATGCCGGAATTATGAAGTTTCAGGGTCAGCTTATGACCTACCTTCCCGGTCAGGGACCCTGTTACCGCTGTGTGTTCAGAAATCCGCCGCCGAAATGCACTATGCAGACCTGTCAAATGGGCGTAATAGGGGCTTTGCCCGGTGTAATAGGCAGCCTTCAGGCTATGGAAGCGGTAAAATATATTTTAGGCATAGGGGAGCTTTTAACAGGCAGACTTCTTACATATGACGCACTGAAAGCAGAGTTCAGAACGGTTAAGCTGCCAAAAAAGGTTAATGACTGCCCTGTCTGCGGAGACAACCCCACTATTACAGATCTAACCGACTGTTGAATATTTCAAAACAAAACCCCGAAAGAGAAGAAAACTCCTTCGGGGTTTAATATATTTATCTTTCTTTAAATATCTTCCTTGTCTTTAAGCTTTACAAAGCCGTAGCTTTCCATAATCTGCATATACTTTACAAATCTGGGATAAAGCGGTTCGCAGGTCTCACCGAACTGCTCCTTTTGAAGAAGAGCAAGCTCCGCAACGGTGAGCCTTCCGTCAATGAGGGGAAGAATAAAGCTTCCGAACTTATCCAAATGAACCGTTGAAACAGGGGGCTTTTTAAAGAATATCTGAGCGATTTTATTGAAAAAGCCCTTGTTTTCTATTAAAAGAACCTTTTGCTCCCCGTCATCTTCAAGCCTTATATCCGGATTTAAAACAGGCACCAAGTCAAGATAATTTTTCTTACTCTTTTTCACAGAGGTTCACCTTGCTTAAGCCTTTTTCTTTCCCAAAGCGAATTTAACAAGAAGGGCAATCATAACAGCGAAGATCACAAGACCGCCGATTGAGCCAAAGCTTACCATTCCCGAAATGTCGGGGCTGATGCCTGCAACTGCAAGAATAGCAAGGGCAATACCTACAAGACCCTCACCGGCAATCATACCTGCGCAGTAAAGAGTACCTCTTGTGGACTGCTCCTGTTTAACGTTTTCGGGGGTCTTCTTACGCATATCCATAAGCCCTCTGACAACGCCGCCTGACATAATACCTGCGGTAAGATAAATAGGAAGGTAAAGACCGATTGCGAAAGGCATAACGGGTATACGGAGAATTTCCATACAGATACCGAGGAAAACGCCTATAAATACCAAGTTCCAAGGCAGCTCGCCGCCCATAATTCCCTCAACGATCATCTTCATAAGAGTAGCCTGAGGAGCAGGAACCTCTGCTGAGCCGTAGCCCCAGGCATTGTTAAGAAGATATAAAACGCCGCCGATAGCAAAGGCAGCTGCGATTACGCCTATAACCTCGCCGATCTGCTGCTTAACGGGTGTTGCCCCTAAGAGATAGCCTGTCTTTAAATCCTGTGATGTGTCTCCGGCAATAGCCGCAACAATACATATAACCGAGCCTATGGCGATTGCTCCTGTCATTCCGGCAATACCTGTGTTGCCTGTTGCCTTAAATATAATCGTGGCAACAAGAAGGGTAGCTATACACATACCCGAAACAGGGTTGTTTGAGCTGCCTATAAGACCTACCATTCTTGAAGAAACGGTAGCGAAGAAGAAGCCGAAAACAACTATAATAACCGCTCCCAAAAGATTTACGGGAACAACGGGAATAAGCCAGATTACAACGGCAATAAAAGCAATTGCGCCTACAACGATTGAAATAGGCATATCCTTTGCCGTACGTGAAACATTGGCTTCACCGCCTGAATTTTTCAAAGCCTTAATGGAATCCTTAAATGTGGAGCAAATAAGGGGCAGGGACTTTATAAGAGAAATAAGACCGCCTATGGCGATTGCCCCTGCGCCTATATATCTTAAGTAGCTGCTCCAAAGAGCGCTTGCGCCGCCCTCGGCAAACATTTCTCCTATTGTGGCTGTTCCGGGGTACATTACCGCATCTGCACCGAAAAGAGCCATTGCCGGAATTATAACCATCCAGCCCAAAAGAGAACCTGTGAACATATAGGAAGCAATTCGGGGACCTACAATATAGCCTACACCGGCAAGGGCAGGATATATTTCAACGCCGAATTCACCCTTAAATGAGCTGAACACTCTTGAAATGTCGGCAGGTACAACCTTAAGACCGTCGATAATAAACTTAAATACAGCCGCAAAGCCCATACCGCTGAACACTGTTCCTGCGTCGGAGCCTCCCACTTCTCCGGCAAGAAGAACTTCTGCACAAGCCGTACCTTCGGGGTAGAGCAGAGTTGCGTGTTCCTTAACAATAAGGGCGTTTCTTAAGGGTATCATAAAAAGAACGCCTAAGATACCGCCGCAAAGGGCTATAGCGGTAATTTCTACAATACCGGGCATTTCGCAAAGCCCTTCCTCAGCCCAAAGGAAAAGCGCCGGCATAGTGAAAATTGCTCCGGCAGCAAGAGACTCACCGGCTGAGCCGATTGTCTGAACCATATTGCTTTCCAATATGGAGTTTTTGCGGAGAATTTTTCTTATAACGCCCATTGAAATTACGGCGGCAGGTATTGACGCACTGACGGTCATACCTACACGCAGCCCCAAATAGGCGTTAGCCGCACCGAAAATAACAGCTAAAATAATACCCATTATAACCGATGTTATTGTAATTTCGGGTGTTATTTTTTCTGCGGGTACATATGGTTTGAAGTCATTGTTATTCACAAGACATCCCCCTTTATAATATTTTATTTGAAACCTCAATTAATTAGGCGCACAGCAAAATTACGCCGATTTTTCTTGATTTGCGGTAATAACAAGAATAATCAGACATAAATTTTCTCAAGCCTGTTAATAATAGTTTCTGTAAAATTTTATCATATATACACACAAGTGTCAAGTTTTGACTTGAAAAATTTATACTAAATGTGTTGAGGTAC
>JAJBVU010000063.1 GCA_020859645.1 Eubacterium sp.
TATTAAACCTTTAGACAATAACATTTTGACAACAGGCGTTATTCCTCAAAAACCTCCCGAAAATCAAGGAAAACCTGAACAGGCAAAACAATTTACGGAAATGCCCAAAATAAAACATTCCCAAAATATTTCATCAAAAGCTGTATCAAAGGCAGAAACCTCAAAAGTATTGTCAAATGAAGAAGCTTCAAGAACAACAAAAGGCGATTTCCGCCGTTCAGCTTCAAAAACTGCAAAACAGGCTGAAAAAGCAGCTGTCTTTTCATTTGCGGTTATGCCCACAGGCAAGACCCTTATCAAAGGTACTGTCAAAGCGGGAAATACAGCCGCCGAAAATATTTTGACCGAAAGTAAAAGTGCTGTCAAAAACAGCTTTGCAAAAGCAATTGAAGAGAATACCGACAACAGCCTTGCCATAACAGCTGTTGACAAAGGCATAAAAACCGCCGATACAATCACAACAACTGTAAAAGGCACAAAAGCAGTTGTTAAAACAGGCAAAGGTGCAGTTAAAACGGCGGCTTCTGCTCCCAAAAATATTTACAGCGGTGCTGTGAAGCTTAAGCAGATGTCAAATAAACTCCGCAAAATGGCACAGATAAAAAAAATCAAACAGCTTAAGCTTGTGGGCAAAGGCTTAGTCCATATAGGCAAAATGGCTGCCACTGCCGCTTTGAAGCTTTTAAGCACACTTTTAACCGCTGTTTCGGGTTACATTATTCCTATAATCATAATAATTATTGCCGTTTTTATTATTGTGGCGGTTGTGAGTTCGCTTATTCCGGCAATCTCTCTTAAAGCCGATGACGAGGTTTTGACACAGGTTTGGGAATATGTTACCGAAAAAGACGCTGATTTTGAGATTGAATATAAAAATGAATTTAACAGCTTTCCGCAGGGTGTGCCTAATTATAAGTATATGGACGTAAAAAAATATTTTTCCGTAAACGGAACTCAGGTTTTGAAAGATGAAAGAGAATATAACAATATTGCCACTATGTACGATGCTCCTATTTTCGACGCAGGAATAACCTATTCGGAAATAAACAAAACGACTTTTAAAACAAACATAGACGCATTATTAATATATCTTGACGCAAAATATGAGGATTATGAGTTTTCCGAGGTTCAGACTGACATAGACGAACTCTATAACAAGGTTTTAAGTGTGCAGTATGTTAGCAATATAGATAACCCGTCAATAAGAAATATGGGTGATAACTTTGCTTATGTTTATATTTTAAATCTAAATTTACACTATAAAGAGCTTAAAATCTACATACAGGAAAATAAAGACGTGCTGTTTACAAACAATGAAATTCAGACTTATGACGTGCTTGATGAGGTCGGACAGTATATGACTAAAATAGAATTGGGGAAGCCCATTGAAACAGATGATACATCCATTGCCTGTCAAAAACGTTACGGCTATTATGCCGACACCGATACAAACGAGAAAAAATTTCATTCGGGGATTGACATTACGGCTTCACCGGGAACGAATGTTTTAAGCCCCATAAGCGGAAAAGTTGAAAGCATTGACGGCGACAAGGTTGAAATTTACAGTAAAAGCAGTAAGCGGATTGTTTCTATCTCTAATGTAACGGGAATATCCGTTTCCGTCGGCGATACAGTCAAAAAAGGTTCTGGCTTAGGCTCTGTGGACGGCAGCGGCTACATCTGCCTTGAATACAAAATCAAAAAGGCACTATCCGAGGTTAGCCTAAATCCCTCGTTTTATATTGACAACCTTGTTTATACAAGCAATGCCTCAAGTTCAACTTTTTATGATGTTGCTATAAATTTAGATGACTATATTATTTCAAGCGAGCTGACAGGAACAGCGAGAGCCGTTGTTGAAGCCGCTTTGTCTATGGTTGGCTCAACAGGCTATACAAACAGCTGTGCAAAAGCCGTATCCACGATTTACAAGATGGCAGGGCTTGGTTACCACGGCGGAAACGGCAACGATTTCAGCCGGGCAAACAAGCTGTCGGTAACAGACGGTCTCGTTGATTACACGCAAATCCCGGTAGGCAGTTACATCGGGATAAAATACGGAACGGGAAACGCCGGGTATTTATATGGTCACGTTGCTGTTTATGTAGGGCTGATTGACGGCGTGCCGTCCGTAGTTCAGGGCGGCTCGGACGCTATAACCATAACATCGTTAGACCACTACTACGAATATTTTGTTACTAACAACCCAAATTCTATTTACGGAAATGATATAGGGTGGAACATTACCTCCACTAACGGCTCAGTAAACCCATTGTATTTTGAAGGCACAGGCGAATAAATGGATAAATAAAGAAAGGAAAGTGCATATATGTTTAATAAAATATCAATTATTTTAGTGATAATGTTTATAGCTGCTCTTGACTTAGATAAGGGTATTGACCCAAACGGTTCAAAAATTACTGTTTTACAGCTTGTTGAAAAATATGCGTCACAAAAAAACGGAGTTAAGGAAAGCACCAAAAAAACATACAATGCCGTAATAAGCCGCTTGAAAAAAGAGCCGTTCGGGCAAAAGTTAATAACCAAAGTTAAAGTTTCCGATGCCAAAGAATGGGCTGTGAACTTGCAGCAGAAAAGCGGATTATGCAAAGGTACTGTTAAGAGCTATAAAAATGTACTTCGTCCTGCGTTTGAAATAGCCATTGAAGATGATTATATTTATAAAAATCCTTTTCAGTTTAGTTTGGCTAAGATTACAATAGACGATAACAAGAAAAGGGACGCTCTTACCGCAGAACAGGAAAACAGTTTTCTTGACTTTATAAAAGATAGCAAGAAATATTCTGTATATTACGATGCAATATACATCTTGTTTAATACAGGCTTGAGAATTTCGGAGTTATGCGGTTTAACCTTTGCGGACGTTGATATGGAAAACAAGATTTTGAGTGTTGACCATCAGCTTCTGCGTATTAACAACATAGGTTTTCGTGTCACAGATACCAAAAGTAAATCGGGTGTTAGAAAAATTCCCATGACAGAATGTGTATGCGAAAGCTTCCGCAGAATTATGGACGGCAGATACGGACAAAAAGTAGAGCCGATAGTAGACGGAAAAACAGGCTTCCTGTTTTTGACTTGCAAGGGCTTAACAACTTCACGCAGAGTATGGGAAGGCAGATTTGAACGTATATGCAAAGAATACAATAAGATACATACCATACAAATGCCAAATGTAACTCCCCATATTTGCAGACATACATTCTGCTCAAAAATGGCTAATGCCGGAATGAACCCGAAAGCACTTCAATATCTTATGGGACACTCCAACATAAAGGAAACTCTTAATGTATATGCCCATACACACGATGTCGATGCAGACAGCGAATTCCGCAGAATAGAGCAGATAATCTGAGATATTTTACTACCATTTCTACTACTTTTGACCCGCAATTTATCT
>JAJBVU010000251.1 GCA_020859645.1 Eubacterium sp.
TTATAGTGTAGGACGAACTTTTCAGCACTTATTAAGATGCGGCTTAAAGGAGATAAATTATGAACTCATCAATACAAGGTTTAAAACGCCGGGCATTAAAAATTATGATGGCAAATAAAAAATACTTTATAAATTTTGCGGTTTTGTATTTTATATTCAATGCCGTCATTTTGCTTTTGACCCCTGTTCCTTATGTAATATTAATACTCTGCGGCTGTCTGTTTGTAAGTTTCGTTCGCACTCATATTTTTGGCTCATGTTCGGATTTTGCCTATATTTTTTCCGGAAGGACTAATACTCTTCTTCATTTTGCAGCCGGCGGTGCATATAATGACAGACCCAAAATAAATGAATTTTCAAAAAACAAGGGGAAATATAAAGACCGAGTCACCTATTCCGATAAAAAATATTTCACAGTGTTTTTTTGCTTTATTATCTTCACAGTGTTTACTGCGTTAGCTCAAACGAGAGCTTTATATAATTATATCAACGGCGGCTTTAAAAATGTATTTTCTGCGGCTGTAATCGCTTACGCTGTTTTGGCAGCTTTAGTCTTTGCCCTATTGTTAATATATATGATTAAATTTATTTTTGCAGGCTGTATTACGGCTGATTTGTGCCATGACAAAGATATTATAAGGTCATCCGATAACAATACAGGCTTTGCTGAAGGCGATTTATATGAATATAACGGCAGGAAATTCAACGGAACTCTTTTCGGTGAAATAATAGAGAGTGAAAACAATGCCCTTAAAATTAAGTGTTCCCTTTCAAAAATTGTTTTGCTGACCCTTTCTTTTTGGGGCTGGTTTATATTATCCCTTGTTACCTTAGGCTTCGGCTTTGCTTTTCTTATTCCCTACTATAATATGACAATTGCCGAGCTGTATCTCAGTGAAAAATCATTCTTGCATAAGAATTATAATGCAAAATAAAACCTATCTATTAAGTGTGTTGAAAGTATATGCTTTATGTGATATTATATATTAAATAAATATGTAAATATCACAAGATACTATCGGAGGTAATGTTATGAAAATAGAAACAAAATGCGTTCAATCCGGCTACACACCTAAAGACGGAGAGCCGAGAGTTGTGCCTATTGCTCAAAGCACAACCTACAAATATGAATCCACAAGCGCTATGGGTGACCTTTTCGACCTTAAAAAAGAAGGCTTTTTCTATACCCGTTTGGCAAACCCCACAGCCGACGCAGTTGAAAAAAAGATTGCCGATCTTGAAGGCGGCGTAGGCGCAATGCTTACTTCAGCCGGTCAGGCAGCAAGTCTTATTTCAATTTTGAATATTTGCCACGCAGGCGACAGCTTCATAAGCACAACCACAATTTACGGCGGAACATTCAACCTTTTCGGCGTAACCCTTAAAAAATTAGGCATTGAAGCCATTTTTGTAGACCCCGACGCAAGCCCCGAGGAGCTTCAGGCGGCAGTTAAGCCCAACACGAAGCTTGTTTTCGGCGAAACCCTTGCAAACCCTGCCTTAAAGGTTTTGGATTTGGAAAAGTTTGCGGCTCTTGCCCACAACAACGGCATACCCCTTATTATAGACAATACCTTCCCTACTCCATACCTTTGCAGACCTATTGAGTTCGGCGCCGACATAGTGGTTCACTCCACATCAAAATATATGGACGGTCACGCTGTTTCATTAGGCGGCGTAATTGTTGACAGCGGAAACTTCGACTGGGCTGCAAGCGGCAAATTTCCCGAAATGACAACCCCCGACGAAAGCTATCACGGCGTTGTATATACCGAAAATTTCGGAAAGGCAGCATTCATTACAAAGGCAAGAGCCCAGCTTATGCGTGACTTAGGCTCTGCCCCCGCTCCTATGAACTGCTTCCTTTTGAATTTGGGTCTTGAAACCCTTCACCTGAGAATGGAACGCCACTCCGAAAATGCCCTTAAGGTAGCAAAATATTTGGAAGAAAACGAAAAAATCGCATGGGTAAGCTACCCCGGTTTGCCTTCAAGCCCCGATTATGAGCTTGCCAAGAAGTATCTTCCCAAGGGCGCAAGCGGCGTTATAGCATTCGGTCCCAAAGGCGGCAGAGAGGCTTCCGTTAAACTTATGGACAGCCTTAAGCTTGCAAACATCGTCTGTCACGTTGCCGACGCAAGAACAGGCGTTCTTCACCCTGCTTCGTCAACCCACCGCCAGCTGACCGATGAACAGCTTAAGGAATGCGGCGTTCTTCCCGAGCTTATAAGAATGTCCGTTGGTATCGAGAATGTTGACGATATTATTGCCGACCTTCAGCAGGCTATTGACTTAATCTGATAACCCCTTTTAACTCCCCTATTGCTTTTTCTTTGACTTTTCTCCTAAATTTCGGAAAAAAGCTCTTGACAGAGGGGTTCTGTTGGGATATAATAACTATGTTTGATTACCACTTCAATCCGTTAGCCCCGGAATTGGAACTGTAATTTTAAACGCTTTTTTAGGAGGAACAAAATGAGAACCACTTATATAGCAAAAGCTGCTGATATTGAAAGAAAATGGTTGGTTATCGACGCAGCCGATAAAACTCTCGGCCGTTTGGCTTCAGAGGTTGCATCTATCTTAAAGGGTAAGAAAAAACCTATTTATACCCCTTTCATCGACACAGGCGATTATGTAATCGTTGTTAATGCTGAGAAAATTGCCGTAACGGGCAAGAAGCTCAATGACAAGGTTTACAGACATCACACAGGTTGGACAGGCGGTCTTAAAGAGGTTACTCTTAACGAGATGTTAGCAAAGAAGCCCGAGGAAGTTATCAGGCTTGCCGTTAAAGGTATGCTTCCCAAGAACGCTCTCGGCAAAGCAATGCTTAAAAAGCTTCATGTATATGCAGGTCCCGACCACAAGCACGAAGCTCAGAAGCCCGAAGTGTATAATTTTGAAGGTTAATAGGAGGTATATAATATGGCATCAGTCAGATATTACGGAACAGGCAGAAGAAAGTCTTCTGTAGCAAGAGTTTATTTAATTCCCGGTACGGGCAACATAACCATTAACAAGAGAAGCATCGATGAATATTTCGGTCTCGACACCTTAAAGCTTATCGTTCGTCAGCCTTTGGAAATCACCGGAACAATCGGCAAGTACGATGTTCAGGCTAAGGTTGAAGGCGGCGGAACAACAGGTCAGGCAGGCGCAGTTCGTCACGGCATCGCCCGTGCACTTCTGGAAGTAGACCCCGATCTTCGTCCTTCACTTAAGAGAGCAGGCCTCTTAACAAGAGACCCCAGAATGAAGGAAAGAAAGAAGTACGGTCTCAAAGCCGCACGTCGTGCTCCTCAGTTCTCAAAACGTTAATCACATATTTATCAGAATTTTCAAAACCCCGAAAAGCATTATGCCTTTCGGGGTTTTCTTTCTTTAAAATTTTTTATGAACTTATAAAG
>JAJBVU010000271.1 GCA_020859645.1 Eubacterium sp.
TTTTTTTGATTGAACAACACCGTCTTTTTGTAAAAGTTTTATTAACTTTGCTGTATAACAGCATTTATTTTTCTGTTAGCTTTTGATATAATTTCATAAGTTCAGCTACACAGGTGCTTTCTGTCATATCACGAACGGAAAAGCCATAGGCTTCCATCTTTGATTTCTTCTTCTGTAAGATTAGGTGTAGTGCATTTTTCTTCATCAAATTTATGATTGCACTGCCACATTGTTTTGCGGTATTTGCTGTTGGAATGCCATACTTTTGGACCGTACCAACCTCCGCAGCAACCGCATTTTAATTTGCTTGAAAATATGCTGACTGAACTTAATCGGTTTCTGCCGGGTTTGCGGGCTGCCATTAATGTTTGAACCATGTCGAATGTTTCGGGGTCGATAATAGCCTCGTGATTGTTGTGTACATAATATTGCTGTATTTCGCCCTCATTGACTTTTTCTTTTTTGTAAGAAAGTCAACAGTGTATGTTTTCTGCAAAAGAGCATCGTCTTTGTATTTTTCATTTGTCAGTATGTTCCTGATGTTCCCCGGATTCCATTTGCTTTTACCGCCCGGAGTTGGTATTCCTTCGGCTGTTAGGGTTTTGGCAATACGCATAGGTGATACACCTGTAAGAAACATTCCGTAAATTCGCTGGACAACCTTTGCTTGTTCCGGATTGACTACAAGATTTCCGTCTTCACCTCGGTCATATCCGAGAAGCCATATATGAAAGAGCATCGGCAGATTCCTGTGCTGTTTTGGTAGTGCTTTTTCCGGCATTCCTCGCTGCCTCTTCAAGTTTTTTATACTCGTCCGAGGTTTGTGCAATACCCTTAATTCCGGCTACATTGGACATACTTTGCTGAAAGTCCTTATATGTATTTAATGAAGAAACAGCAAAAGCACTGACAGCCGCTGCTCCCGCAGCACCGAAAGCAACGGCTGTTTTGGCAGCTTTGGCAAGTCCGGAATCAATGGCATCCGCTGCGGAATTGCAGTTCTTAAGCTGTGCTTTGAAAAGCAGTGCCTGTTTTCCCGCAGCAGTCAGTTTGGGAGTAAATTTGTCAGTCAAGTTCACTGTCAATGGCAATGCCGTAGTTCTGTATTTTCTTTTCCATAGAATCATAGACTTTCGGTCACAAGTTTGCCTGCAGTACTTCCACCGAAATGAAATCGGTAGCTGCTGCCGTTTAAGCTGTTTTTAGGCTCTGCTCTTGATTTGAAAAGTTTGCTGAAAATGCTCATTTATAATTCACCTCAATTTATTTTTTAAGATTTACTTATACCCCTTGATAATATACAAATATTTTGATATAATATTGTTATCAAAACAAGGAGGTGTTCTCTATGCCAACAATCAGACCCAGTGCAGATTTAAGAAATAACTACAATGAAATTTCGGAAATGTGTCATAAACACCCGGAACCGATTTTCATAACAAAAAACGGTAAGGGTGATTTAGCTGTTATGAGTGTTGAAACATATGAAATGCTTAACAGCCGATTTGAACTTTATACACTTCTTAGTGAAGGATTGCGTGATGTCGCCGAAAATAAAGTTCAGCCGCTTGATGAGGCTATGTCGGAAATAAAAGAGGCTCTTAAACTATGAGTTACTCTATTGTAATTACCGAAACAGCAAAAAGGGAATTGCTGAATGCAGTAATGTATATCAGCAATGAACTGAAAAGCCCGCAGGCAGCATCAAATTTATATGACACAGCTAATCGTCAATTTCATTCTTTATTCGAATTGCCAAAGCGAAATGCTGAAATAAACCCCTTTACAATCGGTTTAAGCGGCATTCGTTATATCGTAGTTAGGAATTATTTAGCTTTTTACATTGTTGATGATGAATCAATGACAGTCAAAATAATTCGTTTTGTTTACAACAAGCGTGATTGGCAAAATACTATAAAAACAACATCTTATGAGTAAAAGGTCTGTAAATTCAGACCTTTTACAAAAACAAAAGACCTCTTTCATCATAAATGCTTGATGTGTTTCCGCTGTTTCTTATACACCTGTCAATTGCCATTATGGCAGCTACTATGCCGTCAATTTTTTCTGTTGACTTTTCTTTGTCAGGCTTAATATTGCCGGCAGGGTCTTGGTGCATAACGACATTTCCCGCCATCCACTTTAAAACGGGATTTCTGCTATGATTGATTTTGCCTTCCATAAGAAGTTTGTATAACTCTTTGGAAGGCGGTGACATATCCTTGTAGCATTGACCGAATGGTATCATCGTAAATCCCGCATCTTCAAGATTTTGTATCATCTGAGTTGCGTTCCAACGGTCAACAGCGATTTCTTTTATGTTGTAAATTTTACTCAAGTTTTCGATATACTTCTCTATGAATCCATAATGGATAACATTTCCTTCGGTAGTATTTATGTACCCTTGTTTCTTCCACACATCGTAAAGAACATGGTCACGCCTGCACCTCAGTTCAAGTGTATCTTCCGGCAGCCAAAAGTGCGCATGCACAATGTAATCTTCGTCCTCACGTTTTGGCGGAAACACAAGCACAAAAGCAAAAGCGGTTATATCTGAAGTAGAGGAGAGGTCAAGACCGCCGTAGCACTCTCTGCCTTTTAGGGTATCGAAATTTATCGGCATATTTCCTTTATCGTAAATATGGTCGGGAATCCAATACACAGCGGAGTTTGTCCATATATTTAACCTCAGCTGTTTGAATACATTTTCTTCAGCCGGGTTATCCAAAGCATTTTTATATGCTTCCCGTACTCGGTCAATTTCAATTGTGTGTCCGAGTGAAGGATTTGCTTTGTACCAGTTGTTTTCATCTGTCCAGTCATCGTTTTCGTCAAGTCCGTATATTACCGGGTAGAAGGACGGGTCGGCTTTTCTGCCCTGCATTATGTCTTTCGCTTTAGTGTGCAGTTCGTAGCAAATGCTGTTCTTGTCAGTTCCGGCTGTAGTTATAATGAAAAATAACGGCTGCTCTCTGGCATCGCCCGAACCTTTGGTGAGAGGATCGTAGTTTTCAGTGCCTGATAACCGCTCCGCTCAAAGTCCTTTCCGCTTGCTTTGTCGGTTATTATATTTCGATCGTCGGCACCCATGCTCTTGAAGGCTTTCATTTGTCTGTCAAGGTTTTGATCTGTGTTTGACACCCTTGCATAAAAATAGGTTCTGCTTTCCAAAATATCACCTCCCAAATGTTCGGAAAGGTCTAACCATTTCCGAACACGTTTGTAAATTGAAAAAGGGACCTTAACGAACGCTTTTTCGGCTGTTTTTTGACCGTTCGTTAAGGTATACCTTTTCGGACACAAAAATAACCCGGTCGGTCTGACCGGGTTACAGAGTTGCTGTGTTCCTGCATTCCTAATAGACATCATTAGGTATATCCTAATGTA
>JAJBVU010000205.1 GCA_020859645.1 Eubacterium sp.
GCATCAACATCACCTCTACTAAACCATACATATTTTTTTGAACAATGGTGTGACTTAATATAAATATATCAAAAATTTGACAAAAAGTCAAGTCAAAAAGCAAGTCATACTTTTTTGCGGTGGTAAACCGCTTTTCTTGCGGGGCGGCGGTGCGCCGTCCCGTTATGCGGTTGTTTTACCTATGAACCGATAGTAAATCTCTATCGGCATTGTGCGCTCGCTGTCGTTCTCGGTTTCGTAAACGACAATCTTTTCAATCAGCGTATTTAAGAGTGTTTCGTCAAGCTCTTTTACGGGTGCGTATTGCTCAATTAAATCCGCAAACTCTTTCGCCGATTTGCTTTGACGCGTTTGCTGTGCGAGACTTTCGTGCAGCTCGGTCATTCGGTTTTTCAAGCGCGTTTCCTCGGTTTCAAGGCTTGTTGCCATTGATGAGTAACGCTCTGCTGAAATGCGCCCGAAAACCTTGTCCTCGTACATTGACTGCAATACTCGGCTGATTTCGTCAAGATGTTGCTTTATTTTCTACTGCTCCTTTTGCACACTCGCCTTTGTGTTGCCGTCCGTATCCGCTGCTTTGGCATTCCCCTCAAGCTCCTCGACCACCGAGGTATTCGTGCTCTTGATGTGCATTCCGATTATTTCCGACACATCGGTTACGGTTACAGGAATATTCCGACGGCACCGGCTCAATGGCTCGTGAAGCAGAAAAAACTGCTAATTCGTGGGAGGGTAGCTTAAATAGACTATCTAATACATGGACTGATACTGTTGAGAATATTGCCGATTCTGAAGGAATAATAACTGCAATCAACACTTTAAACGGACTCCTTAGTGTTGTAAATAAATTAACCGGTGCATTAGACTCCATTCCGTCCGTTGGAGCTATAGCGGGAATTGTACTTGGCTTAACGAACCACGGTATTGTATGTAAAGTACATACTGTCAAAAGTTGTTTTTGAATATGCCCTCTATGACGGAGAAGTATATTATAATTACTTTCAACGCCAGAGATGTGTTGGATTAGTCACCCAATGTGGTTCTATAAAGTAAATCGTAATTGAGAGTTGCTATCTCTCAGTGCTGGGAAGAAATAAAATATAGGGAATATTATAGTACCATACACCACAACGTAATTGGAAACGATAAGCGTGACGGTACTCCGAAAGGATGTCAGTAATGGCAAGAAAACGTATGGCTAATCATATGGCGAAAGTCTAAGTGATTGCTTATTTATATAGGCTAAACCCCATATCAGCAGCGGAAATCCTACGTCTGATTATTCAGATATGGACGTGTTCACAGACTGTAAACAATTTTGAGTCGTAAGGCTTGTAAAAGACAGTCGATACCAAGAAGGAAAACTTGCCCGTGACTGGGTACAAACCAAAAGAGTTCTACCACTCCCCTACTATATATAGCATATTATAACAGACGTTTAATAATATATTAGGGATAGGAAGGAGTTACTACTTTACTGTTATGTGAAGAAAAGTAGAAATATATATACAGTTAGATTAAATAAAGGGGTAAAATCATGAGCAAAACTAACAAATATTTAACAATCGAGCAAAAGAGGGCATTAGCTTTATCCGGCAAAGATGTTCCTCTTTGTGTAGGTAAAACAGTTTCAAAAAACTCCTTTATAGATAAAATAAGAGGTTTTATTTTTGATGGTTCGTTAAAAAATAGGAAATTTAATATATAATATGCTTAGAAAGTATAAGGAGGTGGCATAATGAAAAAGTATTTTAAACAAAATTCAATTTCTTTTATTCAACATAACATTGGTGATGATGAAATTATTGCATATCGTGATTCAATCATAGTTGAAATGAAAAAAATGGGTGCATCTGCGCAAGATATTCAGCTTATTCATGACGCTACCGTTAGAAATTCAATTAGGAACAAAAGAAAACCGGAGGACGTTGCATGGGCAATTTTACAATAACTAAAGATTATTGATAAAATAATTTAATGGGAAAGTAATCTAATACCCATCCACAAAAAAGGTAGCCAACACTACCTCTTTTAATATGTGTACAATTATGTATTAGCTTGCTCTACTGAATAAGCGCTCCCTACCCTACCACTTATATTCACAATTCTTACAGTGCATGGTATTTCTTACGTTACTGCTGAACAAGCCAAACAATGCGCCGCCTATAGCTTTTGAAGTTAAGGATATTTTTTCAACATTGGTTGAGCCGCAAGTGGGGCATTTGGGGACGTTGGAACGCTGTTCGAGAATTGCTTTGCCACGCTCTATCGCCGCCCATTGACGCTCTTCTTTTTCTCGAAGAATTTCATCTTTATGCTCGTGAAAATACTGGTCAAATTCAGGATTTAATTTGATTACTTCATCAATAAAGCGTTGTTTTTTTTTCGCGATATTCATCTGAAAATATATATTCAATGTTTTCATATAAATCATATTCCGGTGGAGTTACTTTTAATTCATGTTCGCAAATTTCGCATTGCGTCTTTTCTCCATAAAATGCAACATCGCCACATTTAGGGCAATACTTCGCGTATATTTTTTCATCCATATTTCATACCTCCTTTATATATTATAGCATAACTGGTTATTTAAAATCAATAGGTTTCTCACGAAAACCTAAAAAATTAGTATGACATTCAAAACAAACGATAAAAATCAGTTGCTTATATTTGGTAAAACTATTGATGAGTATAAGAAGGCATTTGGAAATCTGAACAGCTCTATATCGGATGGTAGTATTAAAAACAAAATATCTGGCAAAATATCCACTTGGTGGAACGGGGACACAAGCAAGTTAATACCTAATAGCAAGCTTATACCTGAAATATCATTTGAAGAAGCGGAGAAAGAGATACAAGCCTTTAATGAAGCAATGAGTAAATCGGGTACTACCGTTAGTAGTTATTTTGCTGACTTAAAAAAGGGAAATTCGCATTTTAAAAAATTTATTCAAAATACAAGCGATGCAGATAGAACGGCGGTTAATTATCAGAAATCTGTAAAAGCGGCTCGTGAGGAGCAGTTGGCGCAAAACGCAGCTGTTAAGCAATCGGGAGCAGCTTATAAAGCGGCAGCCATAGGTATGAAAGCCTGTCAGTTGCAGGCAATATGCTATTGTTTATGGCTATAAGCGAGGCTATTTCGTTAGCTGTAAAAGGTATTGATTATTTAATTCATTATGAAGAAAAGCAGGAAGAAAAGTTAGAGGAGCTTAAGGGAGCATATCAAGATTTAACTTCTCAAATATCTTCATTAGATGATGAATTAGAAACTGCTCGTGACCGCATTGAAGAGCTTAAGGGCAACGGTGATCCTTATGATATGAAACCGATACTATTTAACAGTAAGTATCGCGACCAAATGACATATTATACAATAAAAGAGG
>JAJBVU010000305.1 GCA_020859645.1 Eubacterium sp.
CTTTAAGCCATTGAAAAAATATGAAAAAAAGTTTATAATAAATAAAGACTGAAAAAATAAAAAACAAATCGAGAGAGGTGCTTTATGGATTATTATACTGTTTTGGTTGTTGACGATGAAGAAAGTATTGTGAATATTATTGAATATAACCTTAAAAAGGAAAAATATAACGTATTAAAGGCTTATAACGGAGAGGATGGTTTAAATCTGGCTCTGACAAAAAAGCCCGATCTTGTAATTTTGGATATTATGATGCCTAAAATGGACGGCTATGAGGTTTGCCGCAGGCTCAGGGCAAAAAGCGATGTTCCTATAATTATGCTGACAGCCAGAGCCGACGAGGTAGACACAATTTTAGGTCTTGAAATGGGTGCGGATGATTATGTTACAAAGCCTTTTAAAACGAGAGAGCTTTTGGCAAGGGTTAAAGCCAACATCCGCAGAAAGAAAAATTATGTTACCGTTGAAAAGGAAGAGGTTCTGCCTACAGCGGACACCTTCAAAAACCTCGTTATAGATTATGACCGCTATGAGGTGACCAAAAACGGCGAAAGCATTTACCTTACAATGCGTGAATATGAGCTTTTGTTCTTCCTTGCCAAAAACAAGAAAAAGCCATTTACACGTGAGGAGCTTTTGACAAAGGTTTGGGGCTATGACTACAGCTGCGGCGACGCACGTTCCGTAGACGTTACAATCCGCCGTTTAAGAGAAAAAATTGAGGACGACCCGGGAAAGCCCCAGTATATAATTACAAAAAGGGGCATAGGCTATTATTTTGCGGGATAAGTAGGAGTTAAAATGAAAAGTATTCGTTGGAAACTGGTTTTTATGTATCTCAGTCTGGTGTTCATAGTTATGATAATCAGCGGAACCTTCATAATTATGCGAACATACTCAAGAGAAATTAAAAATGCCGAGGATGAGCTTTCGGGCTGCGCCGAATATATATCGGAAGAAATTATTGACAGCTATGAAAACCCCGATGACTTTCAAAGTGCCTTTTTGAAGCTTTTTATAACAAGCTCCTCTCTGAGAAATGTTCAGGCAAGCATAATAAGCCCCAACGGAAAAACCATAGCTTCATCAACCTCTGTTTCCTCCGATGATTTTACAACCTATAACAATTCTGCGGTTATTTCGGCTTTAGCCGGCAGCGAGGCTTTCGTTACAAGAATTAAAAGCACTGATGAAAATTCACAGGTTAAGGAGTGGTTTTCTTACGCACTGCCTGTTATGGACGAAAATGATGCTGTTAAATATGTAATTTATCTTCAGATGGACGCTTCGGGCGTAAACACCAGCCTTATGCAGACTACATCGACAATTTTGATTGCGGTGCTTTTGGCTCTTTCGGCGACCTGTGTAATAGCCCTTATTTTTGCAAATACAATTACAAAGCCTATCGCACTGCTGACTAAAAAGGCAAATCAGCTTGCAAAGGGCAGACTTAACACAACCATAAGCATTATGAGCAATGACGAAATAGGTCAGCTGACAAAAAGCTTTAACCATATGTCAAGGGAGCTTCGAAAAACCCTTAACGATATGGAAAACGAAAATCGAAAGCTTGAGGTCGTGCTTCATAATATTACAGACGGCGTTATGGCTTTTGACGAACACGGAAACCTTATTCACGCAAACAATCTTTGCTATGAAATGCTTGAAATCGACCGTTTAAAGGTTTCTCTTGACTGGTTTTTGAATAAGGTGGGTATAGACCGCTCCGAGCTTCTGCCAAACACAATAACGGAGGCTGTTGTTGAAGAAAACAACAAATATATTAATGTGGCTTTAATTCCCTATGAAAGCACAAAAATTTCCGTCAGCGGCGTAGTTGCCGTTCTTTCGGATATAACAAAATATCGTGAGCTTGACGATATGCGCAAGGAGTTCGTGGCGAATGTATCCCACGAAATCCGCACGCCCTTAACCACTATTAAAAGCTATGTTGAAACACTTCTTGACGGAGCTGTTGAAGATATAGATACGGCACGTGACTTCTTGAAAATAATAGACGATGCCACCGACAGAATGTCTCTTTTGGCAGGGGATCTCCTTTCTCTTTCACGTTTGGACACTAACACCGTCCGCTTTGATATGCAAAAGCTGAACCTTGTAAAAATTGCCGAGAACTGCATAACACAGTCTATAATTACTGCCGAAAGCAGCAGCCACACTCTGAAGCTTATCCCCCCGAAAGCCGACCCCTGTTACATTATGGCTGACGAAAGCCGCCTTATGCAGGTTGTAAACAACATTGTGGGGAACTCAATTAAATACAGCGGCGACGGGGCGGATATAACCCTTAAAATAACATGGGGCAAAACGAAGTATTATCTCGAAATAAGCGATAACGGTGTGGGAGTAGACGAAGCAGAGCTTGACAGAATTTTTGAGCGTTTCTACCGTATAGACAAAGCCCGTTCAAGGTCTATGGGAGGAAACGGCTTGGGGCTTTCCATAGCCAAAGAGCTGACAGAGGAAATGGGGGGAACTATTTCAGCTTATTCTGCTCCCGGGGAGGGGCTGACTATGGTTTTGGCTTTCCCCAAAGCTAAATAATACTTGTTAAGAGAAAGGAACTGATATGAACACAAACACAAATACAGAATTGGTATTATTCCAATCATCAGACGGAACAGTAAGTCTGAACACAATAATAAAAGATGACACAGTTTGGCTGAACAGACAGCAAATGTCAGAGCTTTTTGACCGTGATGTAAAAACCATTGGCAAGCATATAGCCAACGCAAGAAAAGAAGAACTCAGCGGTCAATATTCAACTGTCGCAAAATTTGCGACAGTTCAAAAAGAAGGTGATAGGGAAGTTGAACGCCAAATAGAATATTATAACTTAGATGTAATAATTTCCGTCGGCTACAGAGTAAAGTCCGCAAGGGGCGTAGAGTTTAGGCGCTGGTCAAATTCTGTTTTGCATGATTACATATTAAAGGGCTACGCAGTAAATAATAGCCGTATAAACCAGCTTAACGAGGTTATACAAATTATGAAGCGTACTCAAAACAGTCTTGATGCACAGCAGGTTCTTTCGGTAATAGAACGTTATAATACTGCCTTAGACTTGTTGGACGATTATGACCACCAAACAATGAAAAGACCGAAAGGCAGCAGCTCTGTATACAGACTGACCTATGAAGAATGTAAAAAACTAATCGACAGTATGAAATTTTCTTCACAGTCCGATTTATTCGGGGCGGAAAAAGACGACTCTTTTAAAGGAAGTATAGGAAACATTTATCAAAGCTTCGGCGGTGAAGATGTTTATCCGACTTTGGAAGAAAAGGCTGCCAATCTTTTATATTTTATCACGAAAAATCACAGCTTTTCCGATGGAAATAAGCGGATCGCTGCGACGGTAT
>JAJBVU010000306.1 GCA_020859645.1 Eubacterium sp.
TCCGTATACAGAATAAAAGGCTGTTGATATGTTCCCGTAAACATACAATATATAAAAGACAGTTTTGACATTTATCCCATAGCCTCGAGCCACGTGGAGACGGTTGTTCTTTTGACTAAACAAAAACCTCAGTCCGATTAAAACCGCACGAAATGGATATACACCTGATTTTTTAAGCCGAAACGGGTGTATTCAAGGTTAAAAAATAAATGATACAATTAATATAAACGAAGAACGGCTGTTCCCCGATCTGCAGAGAACAGCCGTTAATTTTTTTGATTTTTAAGACGTAAATTATATTTTCAAAGCTGACCTCAGCCCTGAAAATGCTTTTTTATTATGCCATTCCCAAAAGCAAGCCTATCATACGAACTGCGGCGGCGGCAATCCAGGCAATGGCGCACTGACCGAAAATCATTCCCACTGCCCATTTTCCGCCCAGTTCTCGCTTAACTGAGGCTATAGCAGCTACACAGGGAGTATAAAGGAGACAGAAAGTCAAAAGGCAAATTGCCCCCAAGGGTGTTAAAATCTGCTGTAAAGCGGAGGAAGCTCCGAACAAAACAGTCAGTGTTGAAACAACACTTTCCTTAGCCATAAAGCCCGTTATCAAGGCTGTGGAAATTCTCCAGTCGCCGAAGCCCAAGGGCGCAAAAACAGGGGCAATAATTCCGGCGATTACGGCGAGAATACTGTTTTGAGAATCCTCTACCATATTAAAATGAAGGTCGAAGGTCTGAAGAAACCACACAACAATCGTAGCAACAAAGATAACGGTGAAGGCTCTCTGAAGAAAGTCTTTTGCTTTATCCCAAAGGAGATGGCCAACGTTTTTAGCCCCGGGCATACGATAGTTTGGAAGCTCCATAACAAAGGGCACCGCCTGACCCTTAAACATTGTTCCCTTAAGAAGCAGGGCTGTAATTATGCCTGCGGCAATTCCCCCGAAATAAAGGGCTATCATAACTATTCCCGCATATTTTGGGAAAAATGCCGCTGCAAAAAAGCCGTAAATAGGCAGCTTTGCGGAGCAGCTCATAAAGGGCGTTAAAAGAATTGTCATTTTACGGTCTCTTTCGGAAGGCAGTGTTCGGCACGCCATAACCCCGGGCACTGTACAGCCGAAGCCTATAAGCATAGGCACAATGCTTCTGCCGGAAAGCCCTATTTTTCTGAGGAATTTATCCATAATAAAGGCTACTCTCGCCATATAGCCGCTGTCCTCCAAAAGTGACAGAAAGAAAAACAAAATAACTATGTAGGGTATAAAGCTTAAAACACTGCCTACGCCTGTGAATATGCCGTCGATAATTAAGCCTCTCAGGGCTTCGTTTACATTTACGGCAGCTAAAGCGGAAGCCGCTGCGTCGGTAAGCCACTCTATGACTGTTTCAAGAGCGTCGGAAAGCCACAAGCCGAACACATTGAATGTGAGCAGGAATACCGCCGCCATAATTCCCACAAAGCAGGGCAGAGCCAAAAATCTGTTTGTAAGAACCCTGTCTATTTTTTCGCTTCTTAAGTGAACTTTGCTTTCCTTTGGCTTAACTACGGTTTGTGAGCAGACGTTTTCTATAAACAAAAATCTCATATCAGCTACAGCCGCCGCCCTGTCAAGTCCGCTGTCTGTTTCAAGCTGTTTAATTATAGACTCCAAAACCTTTCTTTCGTCGCCTGTAAGCCCCAAATGCTCTATAATAAGCTCGTCCCCTTCGGCAAGCTTTGTTGCCGCAAAACGAACGGGCATTTCACTCTTCTGAGCTTTGTCCTCTATTAAATGCATAATAGCGTGCAGACATCTGTGAACAGCGGCTGACCTTCCCTTTGAGTCGCAGAAATCCTCTCTTCCGGGGCGTTCCTGATATTTTGCAACGTGAATGGCGTGAGACACAAGCTCGTCAACGCCCTCATTTTTTGAAGCGCATATAGGCACAACGGGAATGCCTAACATTGCTTCAAGCTGATTTACCATAATGGAGCCGCCGCTTTCTCTGACCTCGTCCATCATATTAAGGGCAAGAACCATAGGCACGTTTAATTCTATAAGCTGCATAGTGAGATAAAGATTTCTCTCTATATTTGTTGCATCAACTATATTTATGATGCCCTTGGGCTTTTCTTCAAGCACGAACCGCCTTGTCACAAGCTCTTCACTTGTGTATGGCGACATAGAATAAATTCCCGGAAGGTCGGTAATTCGTGTGTTTTTATGCCCTCTTATTTGACCGTCCTTTCTGTCTACGGTTACACCGGGGAAGTTGCCTACGTGCTGATTTGAGCCTGTCAGCTGATTGAACAGTGTGGTTTTTCCGCTGTTCTGATTTCCCACAAGGGCAAATGTCAAAAGCTCGCCCTCGGGCAAGGGGTTTTCGTCTGCTTTGCTGTGAAACTTTCCCCCTTCGCCTAAACCCGGGTGAGGTATTGGCTTTTTTCTCTGCTGAGGGGCTGAAGCCTGGGCGTCGCATACATCCGAAATGTCAATTTTTGCAGCGTCAGCCAAACGCAGTGTAAGCTCATAGCTGTGTATTCTCACTTCAATGGGGTCGCCCATAGGGGCATATTTCACCATTGTGACCTTTCCTCCCGGGATAATTCCCATATCAAGAAAGTGCTGTCTTAAAGCACCTTCGCCGCCTACCCTTTGAATGGTGGCGCTTTTTCCTATTTCCAAATCCTTTAGTGTCATAATATATCCTCTTTTCCGCTTCGTAAACATCTAAATGTTTCAAGTCATATTATAGCACATTTTAAGGATATGTACAACAAAAAAGAGTATCCTAAAAAAATTAAGGAAACGATGATTAATTCGCCGAAGCAGATTTGCCGATGATTATTTCGAGGGCGAGGAAGGCATTCGCAGGCATAGTCGGAGCCTATGTCAAGAATGCGTGACGCTGCAATCGGAAAAATCAGCGGTAAAGATGCGAAGTACTAATTAATCAGCGGTTCCTTAGATACTCTTTACTATTTGCCTTTAATTATCTGTTGGCAAAAACAAATTCGGGTGTCAAAGACTATGCGCATTTTTTGCTGACGCAAAAAATACTTATGACCAACGGCGTTTAACAACGCCCCATTCAGCAGGAGATTGTACTCCTACTGAATGGAAAGTAAGTACCCACCGCCTAAGAGGCGGGGACTTACTTTGTTGGTTAAATATCTGATTATTCCATTTATAATGCTTCCGAAATCATCATAAAAGAGCATTAATGCGAAAACACTTATAAGATATATACACCATATTATTAAAGCAAGACATAATTGTATATAAATATAAAAACCATTTATTTCTCTTTTCATAATGAAATCCGCCGTATAGGTTATTATGGCGATGACAGCCGACATAGCTATCATGGGTAAAAAC
>JAJBVU010000171.1 GCA_020859645.1 Eubacterium sp.
ACCTTATAAAAAAGTCCCCCGAAGAAGGGGGACTTCCTTTGTTGGTTAAATAAATTTTTTAATATTAATAGTCTGACCTTACGCTGCTGTAGGTTATTAAGCCGTAGGTGGTTTGAACCTTATCATTTGTAAGTGATGAGCCGTCTGTAATATTTTCTTCGCTTTTAACCGAAACCACACTGATTTCGGGTTTTTCATAATTCTTTTTCATATTAAATCCCCCTCCTTAAGAATTGTCTGAAGCTGTTGTGATTTTCGTAAGATCCGCCGAATAGCTGAAGTCTGTTGCTCCGCCGGAGCCTTTTACCTGAACCACATAAACATAGGTATAGTCATCGCCCAGCTCGGAGGGCTGTATTATAAAGTCATCAACAACTGCCGCAGCGTAAACCGTCTCGGTTGAAGCTGTTGCCTTAGAATCAGCGGTAACAGTAACGGTCATATCTGAATAATTTTCAAAGTCACTGTCTGAAATTGTTGTTCCGGCAACTATATAGCTGTCGCTGCTGTCGGTAAATATATAGCCATTTCCGTCATTGTCGGTTTCAACACTTGCTCCCACCTTTACATTTACGGCGTAAAGGCTTACCGCTTTATAAAATGTGATATAATATGTTCCCGCTGAGGGCAGTTCGATTATTTCGCTGACTACATTGTTAGAAGTACCTTCTACTGTTAAGGTTCCCAAAGGATCGCCTGCGGTTCCCTTTGAATCGTATACATATGCATATCTTTTAGTCGGACTTGAATCTGACGAAGCTATACCATAAAGCTGAACAACACCTGCTCCCGATGTGGTAAACTTAATTGCTCTTACAGTGGGAATGCCATCTGAATCATAGTCCGAACTTCCGCCGGATTTTATACAGTAATCATATGTTACATAATCCGCAAAGGTTTTGCTGCTCTTTGTACTTAAAGTAAAACTTTGAGTATATTTGTTACTGCTGTCTTGTCCGTCTGCTGCAAGAAGTGTAAAATAATCGCTGTATTCAGTGCTGTTCGCAATAATCGGTACCTCAGCGTCTGTGCTGTTTGTGAAGGTCAGTGTCGCCGTATCGGTTATAATACCCGGGAAGGAAACAGTTATTGAAGTGATATTCAAGTCCTTGCTTGCTGTTAAATAATAGCTTCCTGCCGAAAGAGTGCTTGATGTAGGTATTGTTTCCGTTGTGGCACTTGTACCCTGCTGATAGGTTATTGCGCCGTCTGTTACTTCTGTGCCTTCATCATCATAAAGCGTAAGAGTTCTTACAGCCGTATCTGTGCCGTTTGAGTTTGCGTGTGCGCCTACAACAGTGACTTTAGCTCCGTCAATTCCCGTTGTAAATGAAACTTTGCTGCCGTTTGTAAGTCTGAAAACGCCTGAAGAACCTGTTGAACCCGGGTTGTCAACCGTGAAATAGTCACTCGTTGTATAATTATCAGCAGTTATTGTCTGTTCCGAGGTTATTGTGCCGTCTGTCTCAGTTCCTGAGCCTGTGTCGTCATCATCATCGCTGTCAGATGAAGCGTTCATAATATCGGTGTATGTTACGCTGTCTGTCAAAACGCCTGACTGAGCCGTTACATATGTTACAGCTTCGTCAGCACTTGTCAAATATGAAACGTCTGAAACTTGGTTTGTGCTGTCATAGTAGAAATATGTTGAGTTTGTGTCAAAGTCGGTAATATACGAATCATTGTAGGTATCTGAGGTGTGTTGGTTAGTGTCTCCGCTGCCGATAGTGAAAGCTGTTGTTCTGCTTGAAGCAGTGGTTATGCTTATGCCTGTTGTGGCATTTGTGCAGTTTGTAATAGTGTCATTATAAGACTTAATCTTGCCGTAGCCGTAGGTAGAGCTGCCGTCTTGTGTTTTAAAAACATTGGTTGTGTTGTCATAAGTATTATATTCTGAGAAAACAAAGGCTGAAGCTCTTGCGCTGACTGCTGTGCTTGCTCCGTAGGTGTAGTTATTATACAAATGGACGTTTACAAATCTTGTAAGAGGAAGTCTTGAATTACAGCTGTTATAATAATTGTGGTGATATGTATAGTTAAACTGCTGTGTTGAATCACTTCCGCCGTTCAAAGATGTTTTGTGGCAGTTGTTATATACATTATAAGAACAGGTTACATTTGTGTCTAAATTAAAGTCGGTGCTTCCGTCTCCTTCGTGCTTATCCTGTTCCGTTGTATATGTCAGGTCGCAGTGGTTAGCTCCTACGTCAAAGGTACATCTGTGAATCCAAACATAATAGCTGCTTGTTGCGCTGCAGGCGTCCTCGGGTGAAGAAACAAAGTGCATGTTTCTGACCTCTGTTCCCGTACATCTTGTAAGAGAAATTCCCCAGTTTTTAGCTACTGTGTCAGTGCCTACACCCTCTATTGTCAGTTCGGGAATATAAACAACTGAATTGCTGCTTCCGCCTTTAAAATCCATCATATTAAGAGATGTATCTTCGCTTGTGGAATATGACGTTGTTGCAACTGAATAGCCTGTAGCAGTAGCTGCATCAGAATAAGTAGTTGTGCTATTGTCTATGGTAGTTATCGAAATTTTGTTGCTTGATGTATAGATTGTAAATTTAGTATTAAGGTTGTTAATTCTTGTGCCTGTGTTTGTTGTATCGGCGTAATAACTATTCTTGTTCAGATAATCGTCATAATAACCGGCTGCTTTTCCGGCGGTTTCACTGACATTATAGGTGCAGCTGCTGCTGTCATAAGATTTAGCTTCCCAAGAAGTGGTGTCAACCTCGCCTAAAAATCTTATGTCAATAGGGTATGTTGTTATTGTATATATGTGGCTTGCAATATTGCCAATGCCTGTATAAGATGACCAAGTAACAGTGTTTTTGTTGGCTTCCGTTACATATATAACTGTGGCGTTGTCTTTAAGAACACCCTCGTCGGTATATGCACCTATGTAGTCAGTTCCTTCCGAAGCTTCTGCCCCGAAATGAGCATAGCCCGAGCGGTCCTCTTCAAGTATTGTGACGGTATCTTCATATGTTGTTGTGCCGTCGGAAGCAACAACCTTAATGTCGAAATTGCCCCATCCTATACCCATTATGTCAACTCTGGCTGTGCCGCTGTCTGTTTGTCTTACAACACAGTTTTTATAGCCTGCCGCCGAATAGGTGCTGCTGCCGTCATAAACAGTAAGAGATGTATCAACAGCGTCATCATCTGAATTAAGCTGAACATATGCGCTGTCGTCTGCGCCTTCGGTTTTGTAATATACCTTTGCACTTGTGGCACTTGAATCCGACCAAGTTGCGTAGGCGGTTTCATACCAGCCGCCGATTGAAGAAAATTCTCCGGTAGTGTCGGCAAGGGCTTCAACCCCCAAAACCCCAATGCCCGAAAGGCTCATACAA
>JAJBVU010000064.1 GCA_020859645.1 Eubacterium sp.
GTACTTGCAACAAGACTGAAAGCTGTTCCCAGTCTTTTTGCAATATGATATTGAAATCCGCTTGACTTACGTTCGGAATTTATCGAATCGACAGTTGAAAGATAAGCTGATTTTTCTGCTTCAAAATATTTTCCGATAAGATATCTGTGCATTTCTTCTGTAATATCATCACGTTGTAATTGATTTTGACAAATCCAGCTTACAGCCTCAAAACGGTTATTGAAATTCATGTATTTTATAGTGAATGGGAGTTCCCAATTTTTACAAATTTCATAACGCTTACATCCGTCAATTATAATATTTTCCCAAACAATAATAGGATTCTTGCAGCCGCAGTTAAAAATGTCTTCTTCAAGGTTATCGTAATATTTTTGGTCGGCGGGAAATACCAAGCTTCTGAATTCTTTGTCTGTTTTTAAATCATACATAGAAATTCCTCACTGTTCTTCTATTAAAATAGATTCTTTTATAGAAAACAAGACCATCTCGGACCGAACATCAATATTCCCATAAAGTCTGTATGACCTGTTAAATATCAAATTTTCATTTACTGCCATTAAATTTTCAATTAAAGCAGAGCTGTATATTTCTATACAATCCTCTGTACTGTGATATATCTTATGTGCAAGGTAATCCTTTCGGTCACTCTTCCTAAGAGCTATTTTTCCGTCAGAAGGATTAACAAGTATTTGTATATATTTTGGATTTCCTAAAAGTCTGAGTGTATGGCGATGTATTCGTATTCGATTCTTTTTTAAATCAATACACAGACTTGGGGGAAGGGTCTTCCGGTTGTTCATTAGCTTTATCCTCGCTTTCTTTTGCATCTCGGATGCTGAATACAGTATATCCGTCAAAAATATTTACCTGCAATGCTTTACTGTGTTCGGCTGCAGGTATACCGAACTGATGTTCCCATTCTTTCGGATAGGCCGGAGTACGGGAGGAAGTAACGGTACCGTCATTATTCACGGTACGTACAAATACCTCCGGTGTTTTCAAGTCAAAGATAAACAACAGCTCTCCGCCGGAACGAATAAGTTTTCCTATAAGCTTATATCTGTATAATGAATTCCAATTCATAAGAGAAATAATTTTGCCGAAAAATACTCTGCATGTCACTTGCTTTGGTGCTCGTTTTTTGGTACTTGCCGTACACCATCTGAAAGAATCTTTATCGGATTCTTTGCAAGGCCGTACTGCAAGTTTCTTTTCCGCTGAATTAACCAAAATTTGTACATACTCTGTTTCCGGAAGCTTTCTTATGCAGGCCATATTCATAGAAATTTTATTTTTATTAAAGGTAAAAGAAGGTTCATAAAGATGAGCAAAAAATTCTCCTCTCACAACCTCATATCCGTTTAAATCAAATTTTTCATCAATGATTTCTATTTCTTTTTTTCTGTTTTTAGTTTCCATTTATTTCCTCACGTTTCAAATGTTCTGTTAAGTATGCAATATCATTTCGCCGTTTTTCAGCTGCTGTTATGTGCAAGTCAGGTTCTTTATAAGGCTTACCTTCAATCATAGAATTCCAACCGGTTTCATCTGTAATAATATGTACCTTATCCGACTGTATTTGTTTATAATAATTGTTTCCGAATGCATTTGCCCATGTTTTCGGATAGGCAAGCACGTTTTTTTTGCCTCCCGTAAGAGGAGTCATATAAGAACCATCCATTAAACCCTCAAAAGAATCTGCCGGAATAAGTATCTCCATATCTCTTATATCAAAAAATAAAACCGCTTCCTCTCCATTGCTTACGAATTGCCCTGTTATGCGATATTTACAGTTTTCATTCCAATCAAGCAGTTTATACAAGGCAGGTAAAAAGGCTGTTCCTGAAATTTTGGCTGGTATTTTACGTCCGCATCTCATCTTTGCCCACTGAATATTGCTTCGATTCTCTTTGGTGCTTTGACGAACGGCAAAAATTCGTTTTCTCGGGTGAAACAGTAATTCTACATACAAACAATCCGTAAATTTCCTTACAGAAGAAGAACTGAATGTAATACTATTTCTAGAAAATGTAATCGTAGATTTTGGAGTATCAAAAAATTGTGCTCTTGCTACTTCGTACCCTCTAAGGTCAAAATCGCCTGATTGTGCCTCCACATCAGAATTTGTTTCATCTGAAGAATATTCATCTCCGACTATACTGTCACAGGCTTCATAATAATCTTCGGGCTTAAACCCTGCCCACCTGGGATTAACAGCAACGTAGCCTTTCAATATACCCTCGGTTATAACCCTTAATTCCGGTAAAAATCCCTTATTTCCGTATTTGGCATTACTAATGAGCTGCTGAACGGCAATAAAATCATCACGGCTTATTATAGCCTCATGGTGATTTCTTTTGCGGTATTGGTTACGGTCCTGTTTATTTCTTTTCGATTTATGATCGAGAAAGTTCGGTGTCCATGTTTTTCTTGCAAGTACATCTCCGCAATGACGTTCATTTTGAAGTATCTGCAATATGGAGCCTGCCGACCAAACTGTATTTCCCTTTTTTGTGCTTTGACCGAAATCAGTAAGCGTATCGGCAATTTCTTGACAGGTATATCCGTCAAGATACATGTAAAAAATAAGTCTCACAATTTTCGCCTCGTCTTCATTTATTATAAGATCTCCGTTTTCATCTCGATCATAGCCCAACAGTGAAGGTGTTAAAAATATGCCTCGGCGAAACCGCATTTCAATAGAAGCATTCATAATTTCACTTTTTGTATGACTTTCTTCTTGTGCCATCATTGCCATAATAGAAAGCAAAACCTCACAGTCCTCATCAAGTGTAAATATATTTTCAGTTTCAAATAAAACACCGACCGGCGGCGACAGCTTCTTCAAATCACGTTCTATCTCAATACAATCCACAATATTTCGGGCAAATCTTGAAACAGTCTTCGTTACTATCATATCTATTTTTCCTGCTTTACAGTCATGCAGCATTTCGATAAAGCTGTCTCTGTGATTAAGTGATGTGCCGGAAATACCTTCATCAGCATATATTTTAACTAAATTCCAGTTCGGATGTTCTCTGACAAAATCATTATAGTGATTTTTCTGTAATTCATAAGAAGATGTCTGATTAGGATCGTCAGTTGACACTCTGGCATAAACCGCCACACGCAAAGCAGCATCCTTCCGATTAATTTTTTCTTTTTTACTTGCCGGAATAAAGTCTAATTCATCAATACTCACACCTTTATAGCGTTCACGAATTCTTTGCTTCCTCTCTTCGGTTTGAGTAATTTTTTCACTGTTTTCTTTCATACAAAACACCCCTTCTTCTGCAAATTATATTTATTATATTATTCATATAACAGTAATGCAATAAACCACGGGTTATAAAGTTAACC
>JAJBVU010000095.1 GCA_020859645.1 Eubacterium sp.
TTTTCAATCCTTGATACGCTTTCAACCCCGTATTTTGCAGCCTTTTCAAACGTTATGTAATAATCATAAGTATCATATCCTACATTAATTCCCCTCATTGACATCAGAAAAATACATATAGCAATAAAAATAAAGACAAAAAAACCTTGAGAGCTAAAGGTAAAATTTCCGCATTTTACCACAGTTGATGTTGAATAACTATTATTCTCTATTCCAAATTCAACTAAAATAAGTAACATAAAAATAGCAGTAATTATAATGTATGATGTCATTATCAAACGCCTTCCTGTTGCATTCGTTGAGACAGATCTCTTACTCTAAGGTTTGTGTGCATATCTACTGTATTTATCTTCTTTTGCTCTTCTTTATACGGCTTGTAATGCCTTCGACACTATAGCATAAATTACTTATGCTTCGAATATCCCATCAAACACCTCAAGGTATCTATCTGCAACCTTTGTAATATCATTTAATTCTGAATATTTCCGTATTGTCTTTCTAAATTCAATCGAGTAATACCGATTATTTATAAAATCTTTAAGAGCTTCTTGATATGATTTACAATCATTGGTTTTTACCAGATAACCAAAACTACATCTTCTATACCTTTCGTCATCTCTTAAAGGAGGCTCATCAAAAACATCACGCAATCCAGGAACATCAGATATCATTAGAGGGACATCGAAAGCCATTGCTTCGAGCATTAATATTGATCTCCCCTCCCACAAAGAAGGCATTACAACAATGTCGGCACGAGATAAGTATTCAAAAACACTTTTTCTGGATAATTGACCAGCAATCTTAATATAATCAACATCTTTCGCTATATTTTGAATTTCCTCACGTTGTGGTCCATCTCCTATCAATATATAAGTGTATTTCTCATTTGGGAAATCAGCAAAAGCTTTTACTGTCGTTGTGAAATTTTTTTCATAACTCAGTCTTCCCACCGAGACCACATTGAGTATGTTTTCATTATATTTGAAATCCTCTTGTTGAAATCTTATTTCACTTCTAATTTTAGCTCTATTCACTCCATTAGGTATACTAACTAACTTGCTATCCGAAAGGAAAAATCTTTGCTTCATCTCTTTTTTTGCTGCTGCAGACACACAAATATACTTGTCAATTAAGGGTCTTAACATCGTACACTGTAAAAAATAATGATGATATGTATTGTGATAAGTTTCTACACACGCACATTTTTTTATACCTATTGATGCCATTGCGCCTATAAGAACACTAAGCTTAAGATGAAGATTTAGCACGTTTTTTTCTTTTGAACAAGTGTCCGCCAGAAAATTATGTAACCTTCTGGAGTATTTGAAACAATGCATGACAGCATCCTTTCTACTACTCGCTTCCAGATTGTATATAACTACACCCTTTTGTTTTAAATTGTTTGTAAAGGGATCTGATTTATTAGCATCGGTTACCACGCCGATCAAAAAAACTTTACCATTATGACGTGCTACAATTTCGGCGCAAAGGTCATATGTAAAACTTCCTACGCCACCTATTTCACTTAGGCATAATGTGTCCGACACAATATAAATATTCATATTTATTCTCTCCTACATCCTCCTGAATTTATAAATCACGCTTCAAGAAATGCATAATAATATATAATACTATTCAGCTTGAACTTTAATCCATCTGTCAGGTATTATGTTCTCATTTCCGAAGGTAATATCAGGTGCAATGGTGATATGATTTTCAGCTTCCGTTAACCAGGCAGCCCACCAACTATAGGTACTATTTGATATTATATGGTGTCGACATCTTGACATAACCTCAAATTCCTGCAAATCTGTCATGTGTCTGTCCCTATTAACATAAACAAAATTATCTGATGATCCGAAAATACGTTCAGCTCCATCTAAATCGTTAGAAAATACATAAAAATAAGGTTTTTCAACTCGATTCTTAATTATTTCAACTGCCCGCAGATAGTACTCCGGCTTTAGGATAAAGTTATAATTAGGAATCAATTTTTTATTAGTACCATAGTCACCCAGCCTTATGTGTATAGCAACAGAACTATTATGCAAATTATGTGAGTCACAGTACTCATTAACAATGCTGTCATTACGCTTAAACTGCGCCATTAGATCATCTCTATAATCCAAGAAGTACTTTTCAGACTGCCAATAACCATCATAATATATGTTTGCTTCCTTGAGTTTATATACATCAGGATAAAATATCAATCTGCTCTCCTTGAAATACCTCAAATCAGAATTTAGTCGAATAGAAAACTGATGAGGAACTCGAATTATTCGATTAAGCGTTTTTCCTTGCAACATGTAGACCTTCTGTAAATAAGAATCGTCAATAACCACTTCTTTATATTTAACTGGCAGGTCTAATAACGTAATCTGTTGTTGTGTGAATCTTTTATTTCTTTTCAAATACTCATCTGAATAAAAGCGAGTATCCAGTATTAGGTTGGTTTTATAATGTTGAGCCATGGCGTATCCAAATGAATACTGGAAAAGTTGATTTCCTAATCCACCCCATAACCTAATATAAATCATCTATGCCACCCGCTTTCTTAGTATTTGTACATTGTTACATATACCTTAGTTAATGCAAAATCATACGGTATTAATTTTCTCAATTTTTCTTACAAGATTTTCATTCTTTAATATATCAAATTTTCGGCCATAGAAGAGGCCACATTCCACGAGATACCCGTAATCATTTTCAGTCAATGTATATGGATTTCCTCTTTTCCAATCAATAAATCTATGTATATTAAGTTCCCCTTGAGCAACAAAATCACTCTGTATATGCTTTTCTTGATATAGAGGATTTTTATCTAACATGTTTAAATACATAGTTTGAAGGAAAATCTCATCACAGCATATAGTATCATGAAACATCTCATAGATTAAATCTTGATTTGCGACAACATATCGTGCCATTTTGTCTGTTATATCAAACCAATTCGCACCTATTCCGTAAGTTGCTGTATTCTTAATTCTGTTAACTCCAATTATCTTTTGTATTTTGACTAAAGCATATTGAATGATGCTAATACACTTACCGAATGTATTTTTTCTGTTTTTTATCATATCCTGAAAGCAATAATAATATCGCACTCGAACTTCATAAGGAGTATCTTCCACCGACCCTTTCATTGATATAAACTCTACATCTTGATTTTTATCAAAAAACGAGAGTATTTCTTCTTGTTTCCGCAAAGGTAAGTCTCTTCCACTAAGTAAATGATAAAAATCATAATGGTATTGATTAACTGCCTGCTCTAGCAGCAACAATTCACATTTAATCTGTGAATAGGGGGGGGGGGGGGGGGGGGGGGGGGGGGGGGGGGGGGGGGGGGGGGGGGGG
>JAJBVU010000320.1 GCA_020859645.1 Eubacterium sp.
GTGTGGTATAATTCTAATTGAAATTATTTGAAACAAAAAAGTATTTTAAGGATAAAATGTAAAAATGAACCAAATAAAATTTAAAATACCTCAATACGATGAATATACAAATTATTTTTTGTCTGCTCTTCTGTTTGTTATTGACTATCTGGCGATAGTTTTGGCTGAACAAAGTGCTTTTGTTTTACGTAACTGGCTGGTGAGTGACGGTGGAATATTACATATATCATGGCTGAACTTCTGGGTAGTATTTCCGTTTTTATATTTGCTTTTTATTAATGTAGAACAGCTTTATAATCGCCGCATGCAATTTTGGCAGGTGATCGAAAAAATCTTCTATGCCTCGCTGTACGCTATTGTTGCGATTATCATAATTTTATATGTAGGCCAAATAGCTGCCTCTACGTCGAGGTTGTTTATAGTGCTTTTAGGGGCATTAAGCTTTCTTTATTTAACTTTTTTCCGTTATTTTACTAAAAAGATTTTAGCTAAACTGCAGTTGCTGCAGATCCCTGTGCTTATTATTGGCGCCGGCAAGACAGCTGAATTACTAGTACAGGGAATTATCAATGATGCCGGGATGGGTTATAAGGTCATCGGCTTACTGGAGGATAATTGTGTTAAAGCGGGTATTTTGAAACGGTTCACTGTTTTAGGTAAGTTTGCAGAGGCAGAAGCAGTTATTGAGAAGACAGGTGTACAGCATATTTTTATTGCCGCACCAGGAATGGAACAGGAAAAATTAACGCAGCTGATCTATAAAGTGCAGCCGCTGGTAAAAAATATGGGCATCATCCCTAATCTTGTGGGTATACCAATGGGTGGCATCGAAGTAGAAAGTCTTTTTAATGAAAAATTGATGTTACTGCGACTAAAAAATAATCTGGCAAGGCCGTGGAATAGGTATTTAAAAACAATGTTCGATTTTGTGCTGACGTTAGTTGGCACTGTAGCGATTTCGCCGATCTTGCTTTTTATAGCGATCTGGATCTATAAAGATTCTCCGGGACCAGTAATATTCAAACATACGCGCATCGGCAAGAACGGTAAAGTGTTTCCCTGTTATAAATTCCGCAGTATGTGTGTAGACGCTAAAGTAAAGCTGGAAGAATTGCTAAAAAATGATCCGGAAGCAAAGGCAGAATGGGAACGAGATTTTAAACTGAAAAATGATCCCAGAATCACCAAATCGGGAGCATTTTTGCGCAAAACTAGTTTGGATGAACTGCCGCAGATATTCAATGTCCTGAAAGGCGAAATGAGCTTGGTAGGGCCAAGACCTATAATTCAGGAAGAACTGGAACGTTACGGTGAATATGTTAACGACTATTTAATGGTCAAGCCGGGAATCACCGGTATGTGGCAGGTCAGCGGCCGCAGCGATATAGATTATCAGGAACGAGTGTTGCTCGACAGCTGGTATGTGCGTAACTGGAGCGTCTGGATCGATATCGTGATGCTGTTTAAAACATTTAAAGTAGTGCTGCTTAGAAAAGGTGCATATTAAAAGTGTCAGAAAGTTGGTAAAAGTGGTTATGTATGATTATCTGGTAGTTGGCAGTGGTTTATTTGGCAGCGTTTTTGCATGTGAAGCTAAGAAATATGGCAAGAAGGTACTTGTTATAGATAAAAGACCGAATATTGCAGGTAATGTTTATACACAGGAAATAGAAGGCATAAACGTACATATGTATGGTGCGCATATTTTCCATACCAATTTAAAACATGTCTGGGAGTATGTCAATCAGTTTTCGGAGTTTAATCGCTTCACGAATTCCCCGGTAGCAAACTATCATGGCGAATTGTATTCGCTGCCTTTTAATATGTATACCTTTAATAAAATGTGGGGCGTAGTAGCGCCAGAAGAAGCAGCGGCCAAGATAGAAGAACAGAAAAGTAAAGCAGGCATAACAGAACCGCAAAACTTGGAAGAGCAGGCAATTTCACTTGTTGGTACCGATATTTATGAAAAATTGATCAAAGGCTACACCGAAAAGCAATGGGGCAGGCCGTGTAATGAATTGCCGGCGTTTATTATCAAGAGACTGCCGGTACGTCTGACATTTGATAATAACTATTTTAATGCTCTGTATCAGGGAATCCCCATTGGTGGCTATACTAAGATGGTAGCAAATATGCTGCAGGATATAGAAGTACAGCTTAATGTGGATTATTTAGAAAATAAAGCTGAATTAGATCAAGTTGCCACAAAAGTAGTATATACCGGACCGATAGATGCTTATTTTGACTATCAGCTGGGAGCGTTGGAATATCGCTCCGTCAGATTTGAGAATGAGATTTTGAATAAAGTGAACTTTCAAGGAAACGCTGCAGTGAATTATACAGATAGTGAAACGCCCTGGACGCGGATCATAGAGCATAAATGGTTTGAATTTGGTAAAGATAAAAATGGTAATGATTTACCCAAAACTGTTATCAGCCGTGAATACAGCAGTGAATGGAATGTAGGCGATGAACCCTACTATCCAGTCAATGATGAAAAGAACAGTAAGTTGTATGAAGAATATAGATCGCTGTCAGAAAAAGAAAGCCAAGTCATTTTTGGCGGACGTTTGGGCGAATACAAATATTACGATATGGATGCAGTAATAGACAGTGCCTTGAAACTTGCAGAAAAGGAATTGGTATAGAAGTGAACATAAAAATACTTATCGCTACCCATAAAAAATACTGGATGCCTGAAGATGATGTTTACTTACCTATACATGTAGGAAGAGCTGGAAAAGCAGATTTAGGTTACGTAGGAGATAATACAGGCGATAATATTTCTGAAAAAAATGCTAATTACTGTGAACTTACCGGTCTCTATTGGGCGTGGAAGAATTTGACTTGTGATTATATTGGGCTGTGTCATTATAGGCGCTATTTTGCACATGCAACAAGCAGCAGTGATACAGAAAAGAAGAAACTGGCTATACTGCAGAGGGAAGATTATGAAAAACTCTTAAAACAGTATGACGTTATTTTACCAAAGAAACGAAATTATTTTATAGAAACAGTGCGCAGCCAATATGAGCATGCACATAACAAAAATGATCTGGCGCTGACAGAGCAAATAGTAGAAGAACTTTATCCGGAATACAGTGAAGCTTTTAGTAAGGTTATGGGAAGAACTAAATTACATATTTTTAATATGTTCGTAATGAGAAAAGAAAAGTTTGATGAATACAGCCAGTGGTTATTTGCTATTTTATTTGAACTGGAAAAACGGATAGATATAAGCAAGTATAATCAGTATGAAGCAAGAGTATTTGGCTTTTTAAGTGAGCGTTTGTTTAACGTGTGGTTAGAAAAACAGGCGTTGAATACAAAAG
>JAJBVU010000108.1 GCA_020859645.1 Eubacterium sp.
CATTTATTTTTTATTGACAAGGCTGATTTGTTTTTTTATAATAACTTATAAGTACAATATCGGATAAAGGTGATTTTTTGAATACTGTGATTTTTGATTTAGACGGAACACTTCTTGACACAATAGGTGATTTGGCTGAAGCGGTGAATTTTGCCCTTGAAAACAACGGGCTTTCAAGGCTTCCTCTCGAAACAATTAAAGGCTATGTGGGTAACGGAGCTGCACGCTTGATTGAGAGAAGCTCAGGATCAAAACAGGGTGAGCCCTTGTTTGAAAAATGCCGAAATGATTTCTCGGCTTATTATATGTCTCACTTATGTGTTTTTACAAAGCCCTATGAAGGAATTTCGGAAACCTTAACAGAGGTTAAAAACAGAGGCTTTAAAACGGCAATTTTATCGAATAAGCCGGACGGAGCCGTTAAGGAACTTTCGGACTTTTTCTTTAAGGGGCTTATTGACATTGCCTTAGGGGAAAGAGGGGGAGTGCCTAAGAAGCCCGACCCAACGGCGGTTTTGGAAATTATCGATAGGTTCGGGGTGAACAAGGAAGAGGTTATATATGCGGGCGATTCCGAGGTGGATATTCAGACAGGCAAAAACGCCGGTGTTAAAACCTTAAGCTGCCTTTGGGGCTTCAAGACAAAGGAATTTTTGGTTGAAAACGGAGCGGAAATTTTGCTTGAAAAGCCAAGTGATATACTGAAATATATATAAAACGAAAGTTAATTTTTTAAGAAGGTGATTTTATGACCTTACAGCAGCTTAAATATGTTGTGGCGGTAGCTCAGAAGGGCTCAATCAGCGAGGCAGCCAAGTCTCTGTTTATTTCTCAGCCAAGTTTGACCAATGCAGTTAAGGAGCTTGAAAGCGAAATAGATTTGAGAATTTTTAACAGAAACAACAAGGGCATAAGCATTTCCGCCGATGGTGAGGAATTTTTGGGCTACGCAAGGCAGGTTATCGAACAGGCTGAGCTTTTGGAGCAGAAATATTTGAGACGAAAGCCGGGAAAGCTTCATTTTTCCGTTTCCTCTCAGCATTATTCCTTTGTGGTTGACGCTTATGTGGATCTCATTAAGGAGTTTAATGCCGATGAATATGATTTTTCTCTTAAGGAAACCAGAACCCATGAAATTATTGACGATGTAAGGCTTTTAAGAAGCGAAATAGGGGTTTTGTACATAAGCAATTTTAATGAGAAGATAATAAAAAAGTTTATAAGAGAAAACGACCTGATTTTTCACGAGCTTTTTTCCACCTCGCCCCACGTTTTTATAAGCAAGAGCCACCCCCTTGCGGAAAAAAGCATTGTGACCCTTGAGGATTTGGAGGACTACCCTTATTTTTCCTACGAACAGGGCAGCTATAACAGCTTTTATTTTTCGGAGGAAATTTTAAGCGTTATAGAGCACAAAAAAAATATAAGGGTCTGCGACAGGGCGACACTTTTTAATCTTCTTATAGGGCTTAACGGCTATACAATCTGCACAGGGGTCATAAATGAAGAGCTTAACGGAGCCGACATTATAGCAAGACCCCTTGACGCAGACGAAAAAATAACCTTAGGCTATCTGACCCACAAAAATACAAACCTGAGCCATTTGGGGGAGATTTATATTAAATATCTAAAGAGCCGCACTCAGAGCTTCCGATAGGACGGGTCATAAATATTTCAGACAAATTAAATTTTTCTTTAATGACGGAGTATGCCGCTTTTAAGGCTGCTTCGTCTTTATATATGCCGAAAACAGACGAGCCTGAGCCGCTCATAAGGGCGCCAAGTGCCCCCTGATTTATCATTTCCGCTTTAATTTCCCCAACAACGGGAATATTCTTTATTGTGACGGCTTCAAGAACATTTCCCATACTGCCGCAAATTCCCTTAAGGTCGGCGGCTTTCATACATTCTATAGCCTTTTCGGTGTCTATGCGGGTTTTGTTTTCAAGCCCGTCATATTCCTTAAAGGCTTTAAGGGTGGGCATACCCTCGGAGGGCTTTGCCAAAAGAATGAAACAGGGGGGAAGATCCGGCAGGGGGGTCAAAATTTCGCCTATGCCCTCTGCCCTTGCGCACCTTTGATAGAGACAGAAGGGAACGTCTGCCCCCAGGGCTTTGCCTATGGAATAAATTTCACTGTTGTCCGCTTGAATGTCGAAAAGCTTAATCATTCCCTTTATGGCTGCGGCGCAGTCTGCCGAGCCGCCGCCGAGACCTGCGGAAGAGGGGATTTTCTTTTCAAGAACAGCTTTAACACCGGTCTTTATGTCAAACCGCTTTTTCATTGCGTCTATGGCTTTATACACGAGGTTTGAACTGTCTGCGGCAATTTTCGAGCCGCTTATGTAAAGCTTTATTTCGTTTTCTGAAATTTTTTCAAGACTGAGTTCATCGCAGAGGTCGATGCTCAGCATTATCATATCCAGAATGTGGTAGCCGTTGGGGTAAAGCCCCTTTATGTCTAAAACGGTGTTTATTTTCGCCGGAGCTTTAAGGGTTATGGTGTTCATATAATTTTATCCTTTCTTATGACTAATGGAAACGATAAGGCTCCCGTCGTCAAGGCTTTCTTCGTTCGTTTGCTTTGGCATAAATACCAAAGCAAGACTTAACTCCGAAGCCTTTCCTCTTTCGCTGAAAACTAAGGTTTTCAGCGAGTAAGGAACACTTCCGTAGTGCATCTTATTTCTGTGTTTACACAGAAATGAATGCACATAGGTAAGTGTGACGGAGAGGTGTTTTTCATTTTTATTCTATCATATTTGATAAAAAATTCAAGAACTTATTTCAAACCTCTTTATTCGAATAAATTTTAAAATTGTAATGAAAACTGTTGACGTATTCATTACAATCTGATATAATTGACTTACAGAAAGGAGTGATTGCTGTGGCTCAAACTGTTAATGTAAACTTCCGTATGGATTTGGATTTAAAAAAGTCTATGGAAAAAATTTGCAGTGATATGGGTATGTCTATGACAACAGCCTTTACAATTTTTGCAAAAAAAGTAACTAATGAACGGAGAATACCCTTTGAAATATCGGCTGACCCTTTTTATTCCGAAAGCAATATGGCTTATCTTAACGAAGTTATTTCCAAAATTAAAAAAGGAACGGCGAATTTATCCGAACACGATTTAATTGAAAAAGAACAGTAAAGCCTGCAAAGGGCATTATGACGATTAAAACCACTAAGAGGACTATGGAAAAAATTCATAGTCCTTTTATAATGCAAGAAGAGATTTTATTGTTATGTAAAACAAATATTCATTTAAAAAATAGTCCTAACTGCAGATTTTTTGATTTTTGGGTTGAATTTAAGTTAGCCATATGT
>JAJBVU010000048.1 GCA_020859645.1 Eubacterium sp.
ATTTTTAGCTATATATAAATACAGGCTATCTAATTTTTGCTTAACATCAGTTATAAATGCACTATCATCATAGTGTTCATGTGCTGCTTTTGAAAGTTTAACAATTTCATTATGAATGTTGTTTTCCGGAATATACTTTGGAATATAAATTCTCGGTCTAACAGTATAAGATATTGAATCGTATGATCGCAATATATATTCATAAGTTATTGGCGCATTCATTATTCCGCAAATATAATGAGCTTCATCTTCTGTAATAAAATTTCCGTTTATATCTTCACATATTGAAACAGCATGGTTCTGAAACAGAGGACTCTTTAAACCTCCCCATTCAGTATTGATTTCAGTAACAACAGCAGCACACCATTTAGTGTTATCTCTAAAAATAACGTGATTCTTAGCAAAACTATATGCCCCTACTCTTGCAAGCTTATAAAATTCACCGCTTCTGCCTATAATTCTTTCGTTATATTTTGTTTGAGACAGTATAAGTTTTTTGTGTTTCTGATAAAAATTTGCAAGTTTGGGTGCATTTTGTATCAGTTCATTAAAAGTAATAGGCAATCGTGTGTCTCTTTCATCATATGGAAATGGAACAATATATCCGGATTCTTTAACATGAAAAGGAGTGATATCTGTGCCTTTTATTAAAGGATGTAAATATTTTGTTTCCAATAATTCATTACATTTGGGCAAATGATATTTAGACCTTCTAACTTGTATATTTTCAAGACTTGTGCAAGCTCCCACAGAAGGGAGTGCGGACTTCTTAAAGATGGTCATTTCTTGTGGATAAAATTCAATACCTTCTCTTCCGATGTAATATGAATCGCCTGATATAGACATAAAGTCATATAACTGTTCACGAGAATCTACATATGAGAAAAAGTTTTTTGATGAATGACAAGTTGCAGCTACACCGTGCTTAACATTAAAATATTCATCCATTACAATATCTTCATTATCATCGGCATTTTTGTGCGGTTTAAGTTCAAACCAGTCTATATCAACTCCACTCTTGTAGTTTACATTTTTTCTGGAAATATAAAAAGTAAGAAATTTTTGAGAAACGGGTTTAAAAGGTTTTCCGGCTTTTGTCCAGTTTGTAAATTTCCTGAAATACAATTTTGTTCCGTCCTCTAAAAGCAAATTTCTAAATCCTTCATAAGATTGCTGATTAATGAGAGTTTCCGGCATCAAAAACCCTAAAATTCCATCTTTCGATAACCAGTTTTCAGTAGCTACATTTGATATTAGTGCACAAATGTTTAAATTTATTCCTCCTGTTATTCTGTCACCGGAAAACAGTTTGCGTGAAATACATAGTGATTTTATTCTGTCTCTATAACCTGACGGGAGATTTTTCCAATCAACCCAAGGAGGATTTCCTACAATAATATCAAATTTGCCTAAATTTGCAGTAGTTAAATAATTTGTTATTATCCTAGCCCAAATACCGTTCCAATTTTTCTTTTCCAAATCAATTAGAGTATCGGAAAGTTTTTTTATTTGTTTTTTTACATCCTCTGTTATTTCAGATTTTAAAGCAAGGTTTAAAAGGCAATTATATACTGCTTTCGAGTTTAGGTTTTTAATATACAATTCAATATTTGTCATAGTTTTGGAAAGTACTATCGGGTCAAGTAACATACTTTAAGGAATGAGAAGTTCTATGGGTTCAACAAGAGTATTTATTGTATATTCCAAAAATTCCACACCTTTATGATTGATTTTTTTAGGAACATATGATGCGTCTCCTAAGTATATAGGAATTTCGATTTCCGTATACTCATCCAAAAGATTTGAAATGTTTATAAAATAGTTTACTCTTGCGGTTAATACAGCTACAGGGTTTAAATCAATTCCTTTGACTCTTTCAAGTACACTTTTAAGCTGCTGCTCTTTGCTTGAGTTTTTTTCTTCATCCAGAACTTTATCGATCATTACGGTTATAAAAGTTCCGGATCCGCAACACGGATCTAACCCTTTCCAATTTGGTATAGCAGCAAGGTCAACTGCTTCATCAACAATCTGTTTGGCAAGCCATTGTTTAGTATAATATTCTCCCAATGAGTGCCTGACTGCCGATGGTATCATACTTTGATACAGTTCTTTGAAAAAGTCACATGTTCTTTTTCCAGTATGAAACCCTGCTTTATCTGTATACTTGCTTAATATTTCAAAAATACCTGAAATTATAGATGCAAGTTCATCATTCCATTGGTTTTCAGCAGAATACCAAGAAAAGAAGTCTCCTTCCAATAAATTTGTTATTCCATATTCCCTAAATATTGCTCCTGCTTCAAGTTGTTCCATTTGAAACCTCAAAGCTTTACTATCCATCAACATAAGTTTTTCAAAATCAATTAATAAAGCTTTGTATCGAATTTCACTTAAAATTCTATAAGCAATAATCTTTATAATAATTACATATGCAGTTTGAAGTGCAAATAGTGCCGTATATTCTTCATCAACTTCAGTGAATGAAGTATCTGTAATTTTTTCGAGAGCTTTTTTTCTGTCTAAAATTGCCTGTTGTTTTGAGATGTCATCGTGTGCAAGATTGAACAGTTCTTTCCATTCGTTAAATAACATTTGAGTTTTAGGTGTAATAGAATTGTTTAAAATTCTATATAATTGTTTTGTCAGTAAAAAAGCAATTCCGTTATTAGAAGGCGGTTTGCAAAAGCTTTCTACCAAATTGGCAGAACTTAAAGCTGTCATTTTAAGATTTACAATTGATTGAATCAGCCTGTCTAGTTGCTTATAGGATAATTTGTAAAATTTCTCTTTTTGAAACCCACTTTCTGTTCGTACAACGAAACACCCTTTTGTTCCATCTGTAACAAATCCTAAAATATCAGCAGTTTCATAGATTGCGTCCATATATTCACAAATTTGATTTATTGCTTTTTCTCGAAGAGTATTATTTGAAAGAGTAGACGGCTGTTTAAATTCAATTATCAACCCGCCTATAACGGTATCAGCCCTTCCTTTTGTAATATGTCGGGCTGTTTTTATTGATGCTTCTTTTATGGGATTATATTCAAACCCTAATGGTTTAAAGACATCTCGAAAAAAAGCAAATAATTCACACTCAAAATAATTTTCAATTGTTGCTTCGTTAGACGCAGTGTTTGAGTTGTCTATAATACGCAAGCACATATTTTCAAGTAACTGCTTGTATTCTTTTGAGTGAATTATTGCAGAATATTGCTTCTCCTTTAAGGATTTTATTAATTTATTATTTTTGTATTTCATATGATTATCCCCTAAAAGAAAAGTGTTTTTACAGGTGTTTAACCAATAAA
>JAJBVU010000261.1 GCA_020859645.1 Eubacterium sp.
AAATTGTATCTTAACATTGTCTTAACAAATGATAAACATAAATATTCGGAGGTTTTTTATGAAAAAGCGGTTATTTTTGATTTTTACGGTTCTGATTTTGGGCTTTTCTGTTATATTTTCGATTTTCGCCTACGGCGGAACAAGCACTGTCCGCATAGGGCTTGAATCGAGCTTTAAGGATATCACCTCCGTTTCAATAGGCGCTCAGACTGCGGCTTTGGGCTTTTCATCTTCAAACAGCTTTAACGAAATAGCCTACATCGACCTTTCGGAAGGAGCGGCTGTTACAAAATCAACAGCTTATTACATATCAACAAAAAACACATATTCAACCTATGAGGAAGCCAAGGCGGCAAGCGCAGCCTTAACAGGCTATAACGCAATGGCAGCATATAAGGGCAGCGGAATTTGGAACGTATACATAGGTCCCTATGATACCTATGAAAGAGCGGAAGCGGCAGTTAAAAACTACCCTAATTCCACCCTCTGTGCACCGACCTCTACGTCAATGTATTTATCCTCAGGCTCAAACAGGCTTGTCTATGACTATTCGGGGGCAAACTTTGCCGTAACAGGCGACAGCGTAACCAACTTAGGCAGTCTTTCATACAGGGGCTACATCGAGTTTTACCCCACAGGCGGCTCGGCTTTCACCTGTGTAAATGTTCTTCCCTTAGAGACCTATCTCTGCGGAGTTGTTCCCTCCGAAATGCCCTCGGGCTGGAACGAAGAAGCCTTAAAGGCTCAGGCAGTAGCCGCAAGAACCTATATCGAAAACCGTATGGCAAGCGGCTCATATGAGACAAACGGCTATTATCTCTGCGACACTGACCACTGTCAGGTTTACAGAGGAACCTCGGCAGAAGCCGCAAGCACCACCGCCGCAGTTAAAGCCACTGCCGGACAGGTTATAACCTATAACGGAGCTTTAATTAACGCCGTTTATTCAGCCTGTTCCGGAGGAGTTACCGATGATAACATAAACGTATGGGGTCAGGACACACCATACCTTAAAAGCGTTGAAGATATTGAGGGAACGGAGTTTGTGGAATGGAGCAGAACCTTCACCTTTTCGGAGCTTCAGAGCCTTCTTTCCGCAAATGGCATAAACATAGGCGAAATTGTTTACGTCAGCATTGCACGAAGCGACAACAGCAGAGTTTATTCTATGACCTTTTCGGGCAACACAGGCACCTACACACTTGAAAAAGAGGATGTGCGAACATTCTTTTCTTCAACGGAGGAGGGTTCTCTTAAAAGCAGAGTTTTCGACATAAGCTTTGAATATAATGAAGGAACGGCTGACTTCACTCTCTATATTGACGGCAAGGGCTGGGGTCACGGCTTGGGAATGAGCCAGTACGGCGCAAACTCTATGGCTGCGGCAGGATATACATATGATGAGATTTTGAAGCATTATTATACCGGGGTCGAAGTGGGAAGCTATTAAAATCTTGCACAAAAATTAAAAATATTTCTATGGTTTATTGACTTTATTTAACAAATGTGATATTATAATTGTAAGGTATATTTCCTAATAAATTTATAATGAGGTGAAAGATATGCACGAAGTATTGGAAAAACTCTCTGCTATCGGTATTGTTCCCGTAATCGCTATCAACGATGTTGAAAAGGCTGTTCCGCTTGCTAAGGCTCTTGTTGCCGGCGGACTTCCCTGCGCTGAGGTTACATACAGAACAGCTGAGGCTGAAGAATCTATCAGAAGAATGGCTGCCGAAGTTCCCGAATGTATCGTGGGCGCAGGCACAATCTTAACTCCCGAACAGGCTGACTCCGCTATCGCTGCCGGAGCTAAGTTCCTTGTTTCTCCCGGTCTTAATCCTAAGGTTGTTAAGCACTGTATCGACAAGGGCTACCTTATCACTCCCGGTACAGCTAACCCCTCAGATGTTGAAACAGCTATCGAGTTAGGTCTTGACGTTGTTAAGTTCTTCCCCGCTGAAGCTGCAGGCGGCATCAACATGATTAAGTCAATGTGCGGTCCTTACACAAATATGAAGTTTATGCCTACAGGCGGCGTAAACCCCGGCAACCTTAACAACTACTTAAGCTTCAACAAGATCATCTGCTGCGGCGGCTCTTGGATGGTTAAGCCCGATATGGTAAACGAAGGCAGATTTGACGAAATCGTTGCTCTTTGTAAGGAAGCTGTTCAGACAATGCTCGGTCTTGAAGTTGCTCACATCGGTATCAACTCCGAAAACGAAGAAGCTGCTCTCGCTATCGCAGGCGAATTTAACAAGCTTTTCAACTTCCCCATTAAGAACGGCAACTCAGCTGTTTTCGCATCAGACGGCATCGAAGTAAGAAAATCTATGTTCAGAGGTACAAACGGTCATATCGCTATCAAGACAAAGTATCTCAACAGAGCTATCCGCTACATCGAAGCTATGGGCGGCGAAATCGACTATGACAATGATGTTGTTGTTAAGAATGGTCAGACCACAGCTATCTACTTAAAGAACGAAATCGGCGGCTTCGCTATCCATTTAGTTCAGAAATAATTCAATTAGAATTATCCGTCTCCGAAGTATCGAAGACGTCCCGACATCTTTCGGGTTCCTTCAGAAATAATTCCTAAGGAATTATCCGCCTTCGGAATAACCAAAGGCGTCCCGACATCTTTCGGGTTCTATCAGAAATAATATCTATCTAAAGAAACTTTAAGTTCTTAAGATTTAAGACCCCGAAAGTCACAGGCTTACGGGGTCTTATTTAAGTATAATTATGTTTTTTATAAGTCGGCATTTATATCGTAACAGGTGAGTTCGGAAGAGCAGTTCAGAAAGAATTTGGTTAAAGCTTCGATTGTTTCTTTATTGCTGCCGTAAAGTATTAACTGCACATCATATGTGGGTCTGAGGGCGAAATTCTTATTCGGACAGCAAAAGGTAACATCCGAAATCTGTTCTGTATTCCCTCTGCAAAGCCTTTGAGCCAACAAGCCGTATTCACTGAAGCTTAGACAGTGGGTTTCCTTCAGATTTACTTTACACCTGTTTGCTTCTTCTAAGATTTCTCTGTAGAAAACATTTGATTTGGAAAATTGCCAGCCCGAAAACCAGTTTGACTGCGACCGTTTTACTGTTCCGTTCTCAATATAAAAGCTCGGAATGATGTATAAATCTTCGGAAAAATTCTTGAGAAGTTCAAACAGATATTCACTTAACAGAATAACCTTTTTTGTTCTTAAGATTTTGCCCTTCTTGCTTAAATATATCTTGCCTATATCCAAATTGCAGTCATTCCAATATATGCCTGCCGCAGGATGAGAA
>JAJBVU010000037.1 GCA_020859645.1 Eubacterium sp.
AATGTCATAGCCTTTTCTAAGAAGCTGTGTAAGGTGCAGTTGACCGAGTAAAACTTTAAAGAAAAACAGGGTTTCATTAGCTTTAAAATTGGGAACAGTTTTGGGAACACTTTGGGAACAATTTAGTTAAAATAGGGGTAAATTTATGAAGTAATTGAAGTTTAGCTTTTCAAAAAACCTGATATTTCTAGGATTTTTTAAATGGTTAAAATTGGTAAAACTCGATAATTCGCTCTCATAACCCGAAGGTCGTAGGTTCAAATCCTGCCCCCGCAACTATCCAAATGTACGCCTATATGGACGGTGATTGAACCGTCTGTATGGGCGGTTATTTTTGCTACGTGGTTTTGGATAACGGTTTTAAGATTGGCATCATCAATGTGGGCGGCTGAATATTTGAAGAGGTTAATTATATCTTCTTTGGAGATGTTCGGCTTATTTGCTTCTTTGTAGGCTATGAGATCCTCAAGCTCTGATTTGCGTGTACGGAGAGAGTCTATTTCTGTTTCAAGTTCAGGGATGTTGATACCGCTGAGAATGGCGTTAACGCCGTTTTGGATTTTGTTATTAATTTGACCTAATTCGGTTTTTTCGGCTTCACAGTTTTCACTTGCAGAGTTTATTTGAGTGCTTATTTTTTCGGCGATTTCGTTATAATCCATTTTTTCAAGGTAGTTTTTAAGGGAAATTACAACGAAGGTTTCAAGCTTTTCGGCGTTTATGTTTTTGTTGTCACAGGTCTTTGTACGATATTTATTACCGCAGACATAATAGCTTGTTTTGTAGCCTTTTTTATTAGTGGAGGTATGACCTACGTACTTTTGACCGCATTTTTCACATTCTATAAGACCCGACAGAAGATAGTCATGGCGAGTTGCTTTGTTTGTTGCTTTAGGTCTGTTTTCCATTCTGAATTTCACCCTTTCCCAAATATCATTGGTGACGATTGCAGGCATTCCGTTTTCGACTTTTATGATTTCGCTTTCCGGGCGAAGCTTTCCGCCTGCCCATTTTCTGAGAAGCTTGCATTGTCTTTTATTAAATGTGTATGTACCTTTATATTTTTCGTTTCGGAGCATAGATGATAATGTGTTTTTGCCAAGGGGGCGACCGTTTCTGCCTCTCACATCCTTATATTTTTTCAAAATATCGTCATAGCTTTTGCCGTCGGCGTACATTGTAAAAATGTCCTTTACAATTTCGGCTTCGGGAGGATTTATAACAAAGTGCCTGTTTACGACTGAATAGCCGTAAAGGACGTGTCCGCCCATAAAAACACATTCTTTGGCTTTTGTTAATGCACCGTCAATTGATTTTTTGCGCACGTCAAGAACCATATGCTGACCCAAGCCTACGTTAATCAGCTCCATAAGGAAGTTGTTGGGGTCTGTGAAGTCGCCGAGCTGCTGGGATGTGGAAATTACGTCAATTTTAAGGCTCATCATTGTTTTGCGGAAGTGGAACCAGTCTTCAACGTCTCTTGAACCTCTGCTTATGTCATAGATGACAACGGCGTTAAATTTATGCTTTTCGGCATCCGCCAGCATACGGTTAAATTCGGTTCTGTCGGTTGTGTTTGTTCCGCTTCGGGCTTCGTCTGAGTAGAAGCCTGTTAAGTTTATGTTTTTCTTAAGGCAGTATTCCTGTATTTTGGTAAACTGATAGGCTATGCTGTTTTCCGTTTGCCTGTCGGTGCTGTATCTTGCGTATGCTACGGCATTCATAATGTCACTTCCTTTTCTGAAATTAACTCTAAATCTTATAGCTTTATTTGTAATTTTTTTATTTCTTAAAAATATCAAATATGCTGAAAGAAGTCTTTTTGTAAATTTTATTATAGGCTGCTTTTTTGGGATTTTTAAGCCAACCTATGCCCTTCTTCCCATAGCCGGGAATTAGGTTTTTTTTAATTTTGCGCTTTGCTTTTCCTGTTGTTCTTGCTCTGAAGCTTTTCTTTAAACTTGGTTTTCTCATTCCGATTTTCATATTTTACCTCCTTAATTTTATGGATGACAAACCCCACAGGGTTCATAGCCTTGGGCTTTTGCATCTTCCAAAGAGATTGGAATTTTACTTCCCTTTAAAGTTCGGCAACCTTCACTATGATACTTATTACCTGTGTTGGTTATATACACTGTTTTTGATGATTGAGTGTCAGAAGTGACAGCTTGCGTCTGTGCAACTATCGGAGCTTCTGTAGTTGGTTCTTGAGTGGTTATTTCTGTTGTAGATTCTTGAGTGGTTGTTTCTGCAGCTGTGGTCAATTCTGTTGTACTTACATTATTTAATTCATCAATATCTGTTACATCTAACATTATTTTATAATAATTTTCATATTCTTTATAGGTGCCGCCTATATCGCCCAAATTAAATGAAGAACCATTTCCACTTTCAAAGTTGTCATATAGAGTTGTAAATTCATCATCTTCGACTGTAGAATCGAATATATGAGTAAATGTTTCAATAGTATCTTTAAGTATTTCTATATTCTCTGCATTTACATAAATACGAAGTCCCGATCTGCTTTCATAATAATTAACAATGTCTATGGAGGAAGAACCTATTACCCCATGTTTTGCAGGAGCATTTTTAAATGAAAGCAAACGGAATTCTGTTCTATAATATCCTCCGTTTTCGTCATTAATGTTTATTTCAAAGGTATCTGTTATAGGAGTAGTTGCTATGCTATTATAAACAGATATGAATTTATCTATATTGAAGTATTCATCTTCGATTGTTTCAGTTTTAGCTGCGTCACTTTCGGTTGATATGATTTCGGAAGATTCAGAGCTAATTTCTTCAGTATAGTCTGTGGATTCTTTTGCTACTTCAGAAGATGGCTCGCTTAAATGCATATCGCTTGTAAAGATCATAGCCCCATAAACAATAAATACTATAAAAGCAAATATAATTTTCTGCTTAAAATTTAAGCCTTCTTCATTTTTAGGGGAATTACCTAAATACATTTCTGCTGAAGAATCTTTTTTATGTAGTTTAGAATTAATGCAATCGGCTAATTTGATTTCGGTGTCGCTGAGGCTTAGAGACAGACCGTCTTTGTCTGTAAATTGTCCCATAGAGATTAGAAAAATATCTACTATCCATCCTATTAAGCAAAGACCGCCGGTACAAAGGTAAAGTATCCCCGATTTCTTTTTACCAACATAGAAACGGTGGATACCTAAACCGCCAAAAAATACGCAGAGAAGGTGTGGGGTGAATGTTGTTTTGGTGTGAGGTGGTTGTGTGTGAGAGGGGATATGGAAGTAGTGAGTTTGGGTGGGTGAGGTGAGCG
>JAJBVU010000002.1 GCA_020859645.1 Eubacterium sp.
TGCGAAAGCGATTGTATCTCTAAGGTGTTTTACAGCAAAATAAAAATTATTTTACTGCAGCCGTCCTATGGTCGAGATAGGGCGGCTTAGTTTTTTGATGCAACAAATATTAAGTATTTTAAATAAAACACTTGCTTATACGGCGCTTATTTGATAAAATTGTAAATACGATTTAGAAAATAATTTTAAGAAAAAGGATTTTGAATTATGAAAAAAGCACATAAAGAAGCTCTTGTTCTCTTAACAGACGCTTTTAACAGCTCCTTTGACCCAAATTTGCCCTGCGGTGAGCCTACTGAAAGCACAGAAGCATTTTTAGATGTTTACCCCTTTATATATGCAAACTGGCTTCATACCTCAACGGGCTTTGACCACCCAATAACCCCCTATGACTTTATTTGCGAGACTTCAGAGAGGCTTTTGCCGAAAGGACATTTTGCCTACCCCTATATTAAGCCCAATTCATACACAGACTTTAAACGTTTCCGACCAAACATAAAGGAATTTACGAAGGATACCCACCCGGTAATTTCCGATTTGGGGGTTTATCTTATGATATTTACGGCAGACGGCAGCTGTGCCGAAACGGAATACGGTGAAATTTTGATTAAGAGCAGCTATATTCTTAAGTCAAAGCTTTCATTTTATTCCCCTTATTATGTGGAATATCTGCATAATCTCGCTGCTGAATTGGGGCTTATAAGGTGTCTGCCTTCAGTTAATCTTAAAATTTATAAGGCTGCAGTAAGTCCGGAGGATTATTTTGAAGAACCCTGTACCTTTGAAGAGATTTTTAATGCTTCCCTTGACATTTGCATAAGCAAGCTTAACAGCATGTTCCCTCCGGAAAGTGCGCCCTTTTCAAGAGAGGTTATTTTGTATTATCTTAAAAACACCGTCGAAAGCGAAGAAATTATGAATTTCATACTTTCGGATTTTGAAATTGACGTTGATGCAATGATTGAGGACGAGGACTTTAAAGATGCGGCAAACATAAAGAGCCGGGAGGACATGATACTATCGTCAACTCATTTTTTGGCGGCAGTTTTGACAAAATGGTTTTATAATGTCTTTGCATATTATCTGCATATAATTCGGCCGGAAACATATTATAACCCTATGTTTTCTTTTGCCCTTCAGTTTTTTGCGGAAAACGGCAAGGATTTTGATTACAGCCAAAAGGCGGCGGTTTTTCTTACCTTGCCGGACAGCTCGTCTCTTACACCCTTCGGAGCCGATTTTTTCAATATGAAATTTTCAGGCAGAAAGCATGACGGCGGCTATATATCAAAAATTCCTCTTTACGTCCTTTGCACAGAGCTTTTCGGTGATATGGACGAAGAATTTGATTATCCCGATTTTAAGGAAGAAATTCCTAAAACCTATACGTTTAAAATATATAATACCGATAAGCCGGTTAATCAGCAGATTTTCAATTTTGCGGAATATGAAACGCTTGACAGCATATATTTTGCTGTACACGAAAGGTTCAGTATGCGTCCGATTATAGATTTCAGCATTTTCACTGATGAAAGCCGTTCACCCTTTTCACGGTATACATGCGGCTCTTATGACAAGTCCTATAAAAAAGCAGACAGTACACTTTTAAATGAGGTCTGTGAAAGCGTAGGCGACAGGCTGTGGCTTCAGCTGGAAAAAAAGCACTATAAAAACGATAAAAGACCCTTCTATGAATATGAGGCGGAGCTTATAAAAATAGAATAAGGCAAATAAAAAATATCGGTTAATCCTTGGGGATCAGCCGATATTTTTCTATTCTTTATGAAATAAAATTTGATTATTTAGATGCTGTTACCTTTTGAATTACTGCTGTAATTACGTTTTCCGTTACGGGTGTAAGGAGACTTACAACAACGAGAACGATGCCGCCTAAAAGGAAAGCGGGCAGAAGCTCATATACGTCTAAAATTGAGCCTGCAAACTGTACTCTTATGATATACTTGTAAGCGAATACCATAACACCGCCTACAACCATACCGCTGATTGCACCGTATTTGTTGGCTCTGCGCCAAAACAGCGCCGCAAGCATTATGGGACCGAAAACAGCGCCGAAGCCTGCCCATGCGAAGGAAACGATGTCGAATACCTTGCTTTCGGGGTTAGAAGCCAAAATTACGGCTATAACGGCAATTACAAGAACGGTTGCTCTTGCTGCAATCATAGTTGCCTTTTCCGAAAGCTTAATTCCGAATACGTCCTTAAGAATATTTTCGGAAACAGATGAAGAAGCAGCCAAAAGCTGACTGTCTGCCGTAGACATTGTACAGGCGAAAATACCCGAAAGAACGATACCGGCGAAAATCATAAGAATGAAGCCGTTATCCTTAATTAAGTCTGCTGTATAAATAAGAATGTTCTGCTCAGATCCGGCAGGAACCTCTATAACTCCGTTTGCAAGGCTGTAGCCTATAACACCTATGAAGATAGCAACTGCCATAGCTATAAATACCCAAACTGTGGCAATTCTTCTTGAAAGAGTGATCTGGCTTTCGTCTTTAGAAGCCATAAATCTGAGAAGGATGTGAGGCATACCGAAGTAGCCTAAGCCCCATGCAAGGGTTGAAATTATGGTCAGTGTACCATAGGGCTTAATTTCACTGCCGTTGAATGTCTTTGTAAGAGAAAACATCCACTCTGTATTGTTGGCATTTTCCATAACAACGTTTAAGCCTCCGGCAAGCTTAATGCCGAAAACTACCATTATAATAAGGGCGATTGTCATAAAAATACTCTGAATAAAGTCTGTGGTGCTTGCTGCAAGGAAGCCGCCCATACTTGTGTAAGCTACGATAACTATAGCACTTACAATCATTCCGGTAACATAGTTGATGCCGAAAAGGCTTGAAAGCAGGTTGCCGCAGGCTACAAAGCCGGAAGCTGTGTAGGGAATGAAGAAAATAACTATTGTCAGAGCCGCAAGCCCCAAAATAATTTTAGACTTAAATCTGTCTGCAAAAAAGTCGGGAACAGTGATTGAGCCTGTAGCCACGCTGTATCTTCTGAGCTTTTTGGCAACTATAAGCCAGTTTAAATATGTACCTACGCCGAGACCCAAGGCTGTCCAAAAGGGTTCTGCAATACCCGAAGCCAAAGCCACGCCGGGAAGCCCCATAAGGAGCCAGCTGGACATGTCGGAAGCTTCCGCACTCATTGCCGTAACAAAGGGGCCGAGCTTTCTGCCGCCTAAATAAAAGTCGCCGGTGCTCTTGTTCGTTTTGGAATATTTGTAGCCTATTATAAGCATCATTGCAAGATACAATATAATAA
>JAJBVU010000244.1 GCA_020859645.1 Eubacterium sp.
AGTATGCATAAGCAGAAAGCAATTGCAAGCTTCTTTCACTTAGGTTATATATTTAATTTGTAAAAAACATAAGGCTGGTAATTTCATGGAGAAAATAATTAACACTTTGTGGGTATCTCAAAATACTCCTACACAAAAGGCTGAGAAAGCCGGGGGAAACACTTTTAATTACTATTTTAAGTCATTTTATAATGATTCACGGTTTAATGTAAAAGTTATTGCGCTGACAAATGATGGTTTGCCACTAATGGATATGAACCCCAAAGACTGTTTTTCTCTAAAAAGAGAGGGCGGATTTAGGAATAAAATAAAAAAAATATCGAGTATTGAGTCCAAATACAATCCATTTAACAGAAATGCTAATTTGATTTCCAATAAGATGGAAAAGTTTGCAGTCCAAAAAATTCGATACTTGCTTGAAAATGGGTTTGTGCCGGATGTAGTAATCCTAGAGTGGACACAGTGCGTTGTTTTGGCTAACATAATAAAGGCTTTGATACCTAAGGCTAAGTTGATCGCTTCAGAGCATGACTTGACCTTTATTGCATATCAGAGAAAGGCGGCTTTTTATAAAGGGCTCAAGAAATTGTATTGGCAATATAAATATAAGCATGAAAAGAAAATTGAGCTTCAGGCTCTAAAATTGTGTGATTTAATTATGCCGCATAATCCTGATAATGCAGATGTTCTAAAGAAAGAGGGATTTTCTGAAAATAGGATACAATGGCTTGTACCATATTTTAATAAGTTAAACCACATTAGACGTAATCCTAATGATAGAGATATTTTGTTTTTTGGTGCAATGGCAAGACCCGAAAATTACCTTAGTGCAATATGGTTTATAGAAAATGTTATGCCTAAAATTGATGATTTAGATATTCGCTTTGTCGTTCTCGGAAGCGGGTCAAATGAAAAGCTTAAATCCTATGAGGGAAAACGCATCCATATAACAGGTTATGTTGAGTCAATTGAACCGTATTTTGAACAGTCGGTTTGTCTAGTCGCCCCATTGGTATTAGGAGCCGGTATCAAAATTAAGATTATTGAGGCCCTTTCAGCAGGACTTCCGGTTTTGACTAATAATATAGGTATTGAGGGAATTCCGGCAGTCAATGGAAAAGATTATATTCATTGCGAATCAGCAAAAGAATATGAAACGGCTATTAGAAGTATTTTTTCTAAAGAAATCAGTCCAGATGAACTATCTTCAAATTCTGTGAAATTCATAGAAAAGAACTATTGCTTTGAAGATTCTCTTGCGAAATATAAAGATGCCATTTTGAGATTAGGTCAAGGCTTCAGGCAATAATTTTAGCAGCCAAAAAATCTAAGATTTTTGGAATATAGCATGATTTAAGCTGAAGATATGTCAGGAAGTTTTGATAAAGAAAGAAGGAGACAATTCATGATTATAACAAAAACCCCGTTCCGAATGTCATTCTTTGGCGGTGGTACAGACATGGAAAATTTTTTTCGAGAGTATGGCGGAGCCGTATTATCAACAACATTCGATAAATACTGTTATGTAAATGTTAGGCATCTTCCACGATTCTTTGATTATAGTACAGAGTTGTCATACTCTAAGACGGAACGAGTTAACGATGTTAATGATATTCAGCACCCTGCAATACGTAATGCTATGAAGATGCTGGACATGCATGAAATCCGGCTTACATATGAGGCTGACCTTCCGGCACGTTCCGGTCTAGGAACAAGCAGTTCATTTGCCGTGGGCATGCTGAATGCTTTCTATGCTCTTAAGGGGAAATATGCAGACAAGAAGAAATTGGCTGATGAAGCTATCTATCTGGAACGGATACTTTGCAATGAAGCAGGCGGATGGCAGGATCAGATTGCTGCATCTTACGGTGGGTTCAACCGTATTAACTTCGGACCCGATGGGTACGAAGTACTGCCTGTGATTATTTCACCGGAACGAATAAAACAGCTTAATCAGAACTTACTAATGTTTTTCACAGGATTTACCCGGTTCTCATCGGACGTACAGAAAGCCAATAATGTCTCCGGAGCAGAGAAAAATGCACAGCTGAAAGAAATGCTTAGTCTCGTTGACGAAGCCGAAAAGGTGCTGACAGATAGAGAGGCTGATTTAGATGATTTCGGACGACTGCTTGACCATACATGGAGATTAAAAAAGCAGACCGGTACGAAGATATCGACGAATAGTATTGATGAGTATTATGATCTCGGAATTAAGGCTGGGGCTTTGGGTGGAAAACTGCTTGGTGCCGGCGGCGGAGGATTCCTTATATTTTATGTGCAGCCTGAAAAACAAGAATATGTAAGGCGGGAAATGAGCAGTCTTATGTATATACCGTTTGAATTTGAGAATGGCGGAACTAGGGTAATTCATTATTCGCCGGAAATGTATGAGCCAAGATAGTTTATTCAGAAAGTGAGAAAAAGAAAAATGTTCTTAGTTTTAAACAGGATAAAAGAAAGTATAGCTGATTATTTTCAATTTGATTTTAATAGCAATGTTACCTGTATAGATAAGTATAAATTTGGGGGGGCAGAGACTTTATGGCATAGAGATGCTTCGAATTCTTTTGGGAATATTAATTCTTTTGAACCACACCTTGTGTCATGGCATACAGGTATATTCTCCGGAATTATATGAGGCTAATAGGTTAGCTCTTAATGGATTATGGGCGTTGGCAGAGCCTGCTGTTAATGTGTTTTTTCTTATTTCAGGGTATTTCCGGATTACTGCAAGTAAGAACAAGACAATAAAGCTGATTTCGATGTTTATTTTTTATGGTACTATTATGTCATTATTCAGCTTTTGCCACGGTGATATATCATTGACTAAGCTTGTTTTTTGGTCAATAATGTCTTGGAAAAATTATTGGTTTATAGGAACATATTTAATAATCTACATTTTTTCTGATTTTATTAATAAAATGATGGAAAGCTTAACGCATAGAGAAGCAATTTATGTATTGCACCGGATATTTGATTAGAGACTTACTCAGCAAACACAGTTTAAATAAAATCATATTACGAAAAATGAGTGCAGCTTTATTTTTATGTTCTACAGTAATTGTTTTTGCCGGTCGTTATGTTTTAGAATTATTAAGTATTGATAAGCTGGCTAATTTATGGGATTCATACGATAATCCAGTAATTGTTCTGCAAAGCATTTTTATGTTTTTTCTGTTTTTAACGGTTAATATAAAAAATGACAGAGCAAAAAAACTCATATGTATATTTTCTGCCGGGGTTCTGCCGGCATATATGATTACAGATT
>JAJBVU010000187.1 GCA_020859645.1 Eubacterium sp.
TTAATGATATAAGCAAAAACCTCGAAAGGCTCTGACCAATCAATAGAATTTTCACAGACACAACATAGTATTTGCGGAACATTAATATAGGAATAGTTAAATATGAAAAAATATAAAAAGATATTTACAAAACTCATTACAATAATTGTACTTTTGGTGTTAATATTTCTTATATTCAGAAATGACTATAAGGAAATTTTCAGCTGTATAAAAAATATTTCAACTGCGGGGCTTTTGATTTTATTGGGAATGGAAATAATCTATTTACTTTTGGATACAACAGCCTGTTATATATTAATTCGATCTCGGTTTGCTTCTTTTAAATTCAGACAAGCCATAGGCGTAACCTTTCTCGGAATATTCGGAAACACAGCAGCATTTTCAGCAGGTATTATTCCTTTACAGAGTTATTACCTTTATAAATACGATATTGAAGTCGGAGAAACAGTAGGTCTTATGAACCTAAAATATGTGTTTCATAAATTTTCAATATTCATTTATGCGGCGGCTATGCTGCTTCTGAACAGTCTTATAGGTGTGAAAATCCCCGGTCTTATGAAATATGTTTATTTAGGTTTTGCAGTTTCCGGAGTTATTATAATATTTCTTATACTTATTTGTACGCTTGAAGCTGTTCAGCACCTTTTGCTTAACTTAATTGAGAAACTGCCAAACACAGATAAATGGGAACACAGAAAAAAGCTGTGGAGCAATAACCTAAAATCAATTTACGAAGAGTCTAAAAACGTACTGAAAAACAAAAACTGCTGCATAAAAATGCTCTTAACGAATTTATTAAAGCTTTCGTGGTTTTATACTGTTCCCTTTGTATGTGTAAAGGTTTTGGGCTTTTCAGCACCGACTTTCATTCAGACACAGTTTTTGGCGGCAATTATGCTTTTGATAACAGGGGTTCTTCCCAATATAGCCGGAATGGGACCTGCGGAATTTGCTTTTGTGCTGCTTTTCTCAGCCTTCTTGGGAAAGGTCGAAACCTCGTCGGCATTGATTTTATATAGGTCAGTTACTTATTTCTTCCCATTTCTGCTGAGCATACTTGTATTTTTGTATATTAAATCGCATATTATGAATGAAACAAAAAATATAAATCAATTAAAGTATTAAAAATTTGCAGCAAAGCCGGACGTTAAACGCAGAGTAAGCTGTCAAAATGTGAATACTTTATCCGCTGTGCTTCTATTTGAAGGCAGTATAGATTTTTTACGGAATTTCCATGCAGTTTGGGCGATTTCCGTAAACCTTTTGGGAGTATCAAATAGAAAACCGTAGCCGTCTTTACTGAGATATTTTGATTTTATGATTTCATAATTTTCAAATTGAAGTTTCAGCCTGACCATATCTTGCTGCAATTCGGCTTTTTGGGCTGTCAATTCATTAAGACGGGAGTTGAGTTCTGAGGTGCTGAGAGAATATTTCTCTTTGGCTTCGTTCATAACCTTTAAGGCATATTCCCACTTCTGTGTATTGGATTTGTATGCTTTAAGCTCTGCTCCCGACAGATTGTGAATATCTGTATTTTCGGCTTTGTACTTCTCTATTGTTGGCTTGAGCTTCCAGTAGGTCGAAACAGCTTTTTTATACTTTGAAATTTCTGAAATCTCAGTATTTACAGCTTCAACCTCAGCAGCTCTCTTTTCTATGATTTCCTTTTGAGTTTTATAGCTTTCAAGGAAAGCCCCGAACAGTTCGGCTTCATTGAACTTGACCTTACTTTCAGCATAGTCCTTGATTGAAATACCGTAATTCTCAGCCAAAATATTTTTGACAACCCATAAGGTAGTTGCCGTTCGTATGCTGACATTTTGAGCGTTCTTCCAACTTTTCAGATTGGCATTGTCGGACTTGCCGATGTTCATAACAGACTTAACCTTTGCTTCGGAAATGCTCTTGTATTCTTCCTTGTGTTCTATTCTGAACCGCAATGCTTCTTCCGAATATTCATAGCCCATAGACCCACTTCGTATAAAACGGGACTGCTTGTCACTGTCAACAGCGGTTTTGGGATTTTTGAAAGTGAGATATTTTCCCCGCTTAACTTCAAAATTTTTCTTCTGCATATCAGAGGTAAATTCATCAAAGCTGTTTGCCTTATTCACATAAGCATCTATTTCCGTTTGAAGCAGCTTTCTCTTACTTCGGAATAAAATTTTATCGTCATAAATTTTTCGGTTTGAGGAAATATGCCGACCTTGTTTCAAAATTTTTTCTTTGTTGTTTATGCGGTACTTAAGCATTGCTTCTGTGTAGTCAACGGAAATTGAAGATGAACGTAGAAAAGTTTTCATTTGCCTGTCTTTGAAAGAAACTGCTTTATTGCCTATTCGTACAAGGTAGCCTTGCTCCTGCATAAGAGCAATAAATTCTTGAAAGTCAGTGGCATTTTCTATGGCTTTGTCAATATTTTCTTTCAGCCTTTGCCTGTGAGATTTTGCGGGTTCGCCTTTGTCAATTACGCTGAGATTATATTCTCGGCAAATATCATCACTTATGGTTTGAAGCTCCGAATAGGTTTTAAAATTGCTGTTGAGCTTGTGGAAAGTAACAAAGTCAACGGCATTGCAAATAATATGAGTATGCAGATGAGCCTTGTCGGTGTGGACTGCTATTACATACTGATAATTCGGATACATTCGGCTCATCAATTCTTTTCCGATTTCGAGGGCTTGTTCAGGTGTTACGTTGTCTGCCGGAGAAAATGACTGCTTTATATGCCATGCAAAATTGTTTCCTTTTTTCATGACTTTTTTATTTCGCACAAATGCAAATTGGTCAGCTGCAATAGAGGGTATGCATTGAAAGCTGTCAACAAAATTTCCTTTTTCGGTTTTCTCGCTGTTTATGATGTAGGCTATGGATTTGATAAGGCGTTCTTCGGATTTAATGGGATTGAGTTTAACATATGCCAACTACCGCACCTCTCTTAAACTCTTGCCGATGATTTTTATAAATTTGTTCAGCTTGTCAAGCTGATGTTTCACGTCCTCAATATCGGACTGATAAACATTTTTTGAGGTGATGGCAATATTTGCGATTTGATTAACATTAACTCCGATTTTGTTTATTTCATAAATAAGCTCATTAATTTTTGTTACGTCTATTTGGACTATAGGATTTACGGTCAAACACAGCCTGACAAAATCGCCGAGATTAGTCATTCCGAGTTTGCTCATTTTTTGTTTGATGGCTTCTTTTTCTTCTTTAGTAACCATCACATATAATCTTTCATTTCTATATCTGC
>JAJBVU010000105.1 GCA_020859645.1 Eubacterium sp.
TTTTTGAGTTGTAATATCTCCATGTTGAATATATACATATACTTCTTCTCTATCAAATATATTGTTTAATACCGCTTCTAAAGTTTCTGCGTCAGAGCAATGATAAAGAAAAAACGAAAAATTCTATAAAATTTGCAAAAGAATATAAAGATAACCCAATGGAGTTCTTGAATTTTATAACGAACTCAGACTTTTCGGTAAAAACCGATTATCAGGAATCGTGGGAATACATAAGGGAAGGTTTCCATTCCTTGGAAAGACATACTAATCTCGGACTTATATGGAGTGAAGAAGGGTATAACAATGACGATGATTTTTGATGCGACAAAATATATCTTGCACCAAACAGCGAAAATGAGTATATGAAAATTGCAGAAATTGCGCTATTACCCAAAAGCGTAGTCTTTGGCATGCACATATTAATACGACTATACCACAAAATGGCAAAAAAAAAACAAGCTGAATGTAAACAACTGGTTCACGGTTGTGCAACTCGTTTTTATCAATTCGTAGCAAAAAGACCCCACTTCTAAAGTGGTGGGATGAATTGCGTTACGATTCTTATGTAATTGACATAATAAGGTAAATATGATATACTAATATAAAGTATATAAAAAGTCAAGGTGATAAGCATTGAACAAAGCACTTAAATTTAGGATATACCCTAATAAAGAGCAACAAGTTTTGCTTGCCAAGACTTTTGGCTGCGCGAGATTGGTATATAATTACTATCTTAAAGAAAAGATTGACGCGTACCAAGATAGGCAGAATCTTTGTCATATACAAAGTGTTCCAACGATATGGCGGCTATAAAGAAAACCGATAGTTTTACTTTTTTAAAAGAAGTGGATAGTATAGCGCTGCAACAATCACTAAGACACCTTGACACAGCGTTTAAAAACTTTTTCAACAATCCTAAAACCGGATTTCCCAAATTTAAATCCAAACGCAACAAGAAAAGCTATACAACTGTTTGTGTAAACGGTAACATTTCAATAGCCAAAGGTTGTATTAAACTTCCTAAAATCGGCTATGTAAAAATAAGACAGCACCGTTCTATACCGGAAGACTATGCCCTAAAATCTGTAACGGTGAGCCAAAACCCAAGCGGAAAGTATTTCGTGAGCGTTCTATTTGAGTACGAAAATCAAGTACAACATATAACGCCAAAAACTTTCCTAGGTTTGGATTTTTCTATGCGCGAGCTGTACGTTGACAACACCGGCAGAGAACCGCAATACCCAAGATATTATAGACAAGCTGAGCAAAAGCTTAAATGCGAGCAGCGAAAGCTTTCTCTTATGCAAAAGGGCAGCAGTAACCGTAACAAACAAAGGATAAAGGTTGCCAAGCTGCATGAGAAAACAGCTAATCAACGTAAGGATTTTTTGCATAAGAAATCAAGGCAGATAGCCAATGCTTATGATTGTGTTTGCGTAGAAAATCTTGACATGAAAGCGATGTCGCAATCCTTACACTTTGGAAAATCCGTATCTGACAACGGATGGGAAATGTTCGCCACATTTTTACAGTATAAGCTTGCTGAGCAAGGGAAACAGCTTATTAAAATAGATAAATACTTTGCAAGCTCTCAGCTATGCAGTAAGTGCGGATATATAAATACTCAAACAAAGGATTTAGCTGTAAGGGAATGGGTTTGCCCCTGCTGTGGTACTAAGCATAGCAGAGACGTAAATGCCGCAATAAACATACGTAACGAAGACATGAGATTAGCATTGGCATAGCCCAATCATGATAAACCGTGGGACTCACGGGGATAGCTTGTTGATACTTAGCCCAATAGGGCTATTGAGTGAGACCCCGCCTCTATGTACAACATAGGCGGTGGGAGTAGGTCACATAGGCATTGTTGTGAGGATACTACCGATTCATAGATGGAATTGCACAAAAGACTTATTTTCTATTTTGCTTGGATATTTCCTTTAAATCCTCAATAGCAACAACCGGATCCATTGTATGAAAAATCATATAATTACGTCTCATGGTATTAACCGGAGCTTGTTTGTATATTTTAGCGCTGTCCTCGCCATTGTAATAATGCCAATATCGGTAGATATATCCTATCCAATACAAAACATCCTCGAGGAATACCTCACCGTCCTTTGAAAGAGTATCCGAATTATTAGATATAATTTCTTCGAGGATATATTCTTCACCGACCCACTGCATACGATTATATTTAGAATCTAATTCTTTTGCGGTTTCAGAGAGCATAAATGTTTTTACAAACGCCGCGCTTGAATAATTTTTTTTCGCGGAAAGCTCAAATAATCTGCCTTGAATATCACAAAGCTTTAATTGAAGTTCATTCATCATTTACCTCCGTTTTTACCTCATCTAAAATTTCATCAAAAAACCTACCGTCTCGGCGATACTTTTTGCAAATATCATTTGCAACGGAAATTCCTCTTGTGCGATTTTCTTCGGCTATATCTTTCACAAATAATCTTTCCAGATAAGAAAGTTCAATTTCTTTTTCGATTCGAATTGCATCACAGCCTTTTTGAGTAACAGCTACATATTGCTTGCCAAGTTGTAATGCGGATAAGCTATTAATTAATGCGGAGTCTGTAATGTTGCCTACAAAAAAGTTATCAATCACGTAAAACATACGGTCATTTGCAATATTTCCGATAATTAGATCTTTGTTTGCGGACATATCACGATATTTATCATAAAGGGAAGTACCGATTATTTTCTCCATTTTTCCTCTGTTATATGCCACAAGCATAGCCCAGTCAATATCAGCAGGGACTTCAAAACGCTCTAATCCATCGGTACGCATAGAAACAATATAGAACTTTGATTTTTCATAGTCACATATCAAAGTAAGCGCTTGACTCGGATCCGTACCCATGTAAAATCCCTTTCCAAAGTCACATTGCATACGGCTTTTAGGTTCTATAGTACCTGTTATACCGGATTTTGAGCCATGATAAAGAATAATACGACCATCGTTAATATTTATTGATTTGGTTTCCACTGCGATTCTTTTTATTGTCATATCATAGACGGGAATATCTTTTTCTTTGCAAATATCATATATCTTAGACTGAGCCAACTTATTAGGAAATGCTCGACCGTTTTCCCAACGATTTACAGCAGCAAAAGTAACATTTAAATATTCGGCAAATTCAGTTTGATTCATCTTTAAGTAATCGCGTATTTGTTTGATTAGTGTTTGCATAACCTCGCCTCAATTTTATAACATTGTTTGTATTAATTATTATAT
>JAJBVU010000211.1 GCA_020859645.1 Eubacterium sp.
TAACCTCAGAAAACAAAAATCCGTGCAGACGGCTTTTAATGAGTACATAATATCTGCAAAACGGAAATAATATATTATAAAGGAGAGTATTTATATGAAGCCAACAGGTATTGTAAGAGACGTTGACGAATTGGGAAGAATTGTACTTCCGAAGGAACTGAGAAAGCAGTTCGGACTTGCCGCAAAAACTCCTATGGAAATTTTTACAAGCGAGGACACCATTATTTTAAGAAAGTATGAACCCGGCGATATTTTCACAGGGGAAATGAACGATCTTGTGGATTTTCAGGGCAAAAAAGTTTCAAAGTCAAACATAATTAAGCTCTGCGAAGCCGCAGGTATTAAAATAGCTGAATAAGGAGATGTTAAGCAGTGAAAGAAGAGAGAATGTTCATTCTTAATATGTTAAACGAGGGCAAAATCACTTCAGATGACGCCTGTAAGCTTTTGGCTGCTCTTAAAACCTCTGACGGCGGCTCAAGCTCCTCCGCTTCCGATTTAGGCGATAAAGTAGGCAAATATGCCAAAGACATTAAAGACAAGGTTTCCAAAATGGCAAAGGACGCCGAGCCTACAGTTAAAAAATATGCCGATGTTGTCAGCGATAAAATCGACGATATAAGGGAAAACTTTAAAGCGAAAAAGGCTTCAAAACCCGATGATGACGAAATTATTATTATAGACGAAGAAGAGGATGTCCGTGAAGATGCTTCCAATGACACCTCCGGTCAAGTCTGAAGCAAAGCAGGGTGAATAAAAATGAATGACGAAATTTTTGAAGAAGAAAAAAACATTTCGAAAGCAGGGAACTCAAGCGGCTCGCCCAAGGGCGAAAATAAGCTTCTTAAAGAAGCTATAAGCTGGGCAAAAACCATAATAGCCGCCTTTGTTTTTGCTTTTATAATAACCACTTTTATTATAGTAAACGCCAAGGTTCCCTCAGGCTCTATGAAAAACACAATTAACGAAGGCGACCGCCTTATTGCAAACCGCCTTTCTTATATTTTCAGCGACCCCGAGCGTTTTGATATAGTTGTGTTTAAATATCCCGATGACGAAAGCATTTACTACATTAAGCGTATTATCGGTCTGCCCGGTGAAACGGTTGAAATAAAGGACGGAAAGGTTTATATAGACGGCTCCGAAGAGCCTCTTGACGACTCCTTTATTTTAGAGCCTATGATTCCCGAAGAGGATGCAGTTTTTGAGGTTCCCGAAGGCTGCTACTTTATGCTTGGGGACAACCGCAACAACTCCGCCGATTCGAGACGCTGGAACAACAAGTACGTAGAAAAGAGCAAAATTTTGGGAAAGGCAGTCTTTAAATATTATCCCAACTTTGAGCTTTTAACTGACAAATAAAGAAAATTTAAACTTAGGAGAGCGATTACAAATGAAACAGATTGACAAAAACACAATTATAGCTGATATTTTAAAAATCGACAGAGGGGCTGTTCCCATTCTTATGATGAGCGGAATGCACTGCATAGGCTGCCCCGCTTCTCAGGGAGAAACTCTTGAAGAGGCTTGTATGGTTCACGGAATTGAACCCGACCCCGTTGTTGAACAGCTTAACAGTTACTTCGCTACATTAGGATAAAGTCAAAAGTCTATGAATTTAAGAATACAGTTTGCCTTCATAATGATAGCCATATACGGCGCTAACTGTTTAAAGCCGCAGTTTTTCCAAGACGGCACATTGAAAGAGCTTTCTCTGTGTGCCGTTCTTGTTTATGCGGCAATTAACGCCCTTTGGTTCATTCTTGACGGCTTGATAAAAAAATTAGGCTTCGGCGGTCTTATAACCGTTGAAAAACGAAAGGAAATTAAAACAGGCAGAGAGTTCGGCATGGATATAGTCCGCATAATAGCCATTTTGTTTGTTCCCTTTATACATTTTTTCGGTGACACAGAATATTATTCTGCGCCCATAGAGGGTCAGGCTATGTTTTACGCAACGGTTCTCAGGTGGCTTGTTTTGACAGCCGTACCTCTGTTTATGATAATAACAGGCTATTTTAAGATTAACAAGGACGTGAACTTCGACCACTATAAGGCGATTTTTCCCGTTCTTGCCACCCATATTGTCTGCTGTACTGTGAGACTTTTTACTGACTATCACATACACGAAATTGAGCTGACCAGAGAATATGTTTTGGATAAGCTTGTATATTTTAACTACGGCTGGTATGTTAAGCTTTACATAGGTCTGCTGCTTATAATTCCCTTTCTCAATAAGCTGTGGCACGGGCTTGAAACACGGGCTAAAAAGGAAACCCTTATTTTAACCCTTATTTTCTTAACGGCTATGGGACCTCTCATCTACGATGTGGTTCCCTCAACCTGGCTTATTCTCTATGTTACGGGCTATTATTTTATAGGGGCTTATATAAAAGAATATAAAATCCATATAAACCCGGTTCTTAATGTTGCCCTTATTGCAGCGGTTATATTTTCAGCCGCTTATGCAACCTACGCCCACTGCGGCGGCGATGTTTTTGACTGGTCTTATTTGGGATACGCCTCAAATTCGGGCTATTCCTCTCTGCCTGCCTTTATGGCGGCAGCGCTTATTACAATTCTTTTCTGTGATTTAAGCTGCCCTGTCAAAATAATAAGGCTTGCGGCAAAGGCTGTGTCTGTGCTTTCTTTGGAAATGTACCTTTTCAGCCAAATGTTCGATATGATAATCTATAAGCCCTATCAGCAGGCAGGCTATGTCTTTACGGACTATCTGCCCATAGCCAGGGAGCTTTTGTGCAAAATAATCCTTTGCGCCTTCATAGTCTCCGTAATAAAAAAGGCAGTTTTCTCACTGTTCGGTCATATATTCAAGGCTATGGAAAAATAAACATTAAAAAAATATAAGAGGCTTTTATATCTGCGGATATATAAGCCCCTTTTGTTTTGCAAAAAAATGTTGTTTTTGAAAAATTCATAAAAACAATTGAAAACTCGGTTTAAATATAATATTATAAATTTTGTACAAGAGAATGAGCGAAAAACGTTGAGCCGTATGGCTTTACGGGCGGTTATATCTCCCCCTGTCACCCGTCAACCTGTTTATTTAAAGATTGATAACGAAAGGGGGTGAAGTTATGAGTGAATTAGCTTTAGTATTATTCTTAATGCTGCTGATTATCATAGTAACAAAAGACTAACCGCCCTATCTGGAACATAGGACGGTTGTGTTGTTAAAACAATATAATCTAATATGAGTCGAGATA
>JAJBVU010000237.1 GCA_020859645.1 Eubacterium sp.
ATTATTACAGGCACAGTATCAGTTATTATAGCTGTTTCAGCCGCAACCGGCTGTATGGCTGAGCAGGAAACAGCAGATGAAACAATTATTGTTATGCAGATTGACAACCCTACAGCAACAGTCAACGGTGTTGAGACGGAAATCGAACCGGGAGAGGATGTTTCCCCTGTTATATCCGACGGCAGAACCCTTGTTCCTCTGAGATTTTTAGCCGAAAGCTTAGGCTTTGAGGTAGAATGGAATGCGGAAACACAGGAAATAACAATTACAAAGGGAGCAGAAACCGTAACATTAACAGCGGAAACTGCTTCCGAAACAATCGAAGAAGCCGAAGAAGAACCGGAGACAACGGAAGAAAGCGAAGGTGAGAATATGACAAATATTAATATTACAATAGGCGATAAGGTTTTTGAAGCCGTTCTTTATGACAATGAAACGGCAAATGCCTTTGCTGAGAAGCTGCCTGTTACCTATAATATGTCGGAGCTTAACGGCAACGAGAAATACTTTTATATGGACGAAGCCCTTCCGTCAGATGACATTGACCCTGAAATAATCAATACAGGGGACATTATGCTTTACAATTCAAATTATCTTGTTATTTTCTATGATACATTTGTACCTTCCTATTACAGCTATACCCCAATGGGACATATTACAAATCCCGAAGATCTTGCGGAAGCTGTCGGAAGCGGAAGGGTTACTGTAACAATAGAGCTTGAAAACTGATAAGGGGTGAATTACAGTGAAAAAAATTATTGCTGTTCTTATGTGTTTATTAATATTTAACAATTCCGCTGTGTTTGCGGAAGATACAGTTTACGGAGATGCCGACGGCAACGGTATTCTTACTGCAAATGACAGTGCATTAATGCTTTATAAGCTTTTAAACGATGATTATGTTTTGCCCGGTGAAAGCTCCGGCAATGATTATATTGAAATAACAGATGTTGACAATGACGGTGTTCTTACTGCAAATGACTGCGCCCTTGTTTTAAAAAAGGTTTTGAACATAGGCTTTATACTGCCCTGTGAAGAAACTGCCGAAGTTACAACGGAAGCTGCAACAGAAACTACAACAGAAACAACTACCGAAACTGCAACGGAGGAAACAACAGAAGCATCAACAGAAAATTCTCTTAATATAAGTATAAATATCGGAAGCTCGACATTCACTGCCGAATTATATGATAATGAATCTGCCAAAGCATTTATCGACATTCTGCCTGTTACTCTTCAAATGAGTGAATTAAACGGAAATGAAAAGTATTATTATTTTGACGAAACCTTCCCCACTAATACCCAGTCTGTAGGATATATAAACGCAGGAGACTTAATGCTTTACGAAAATGACTGCATAGTGCTTTTCTATGACAGCTTTTCAACCTCTTACAGATATACCCCCTTAGGGCATATCGATAATCCGGAAGGACTTGCGGAAGCAGTTGGCAGCGGAAATGTTACGGTAACTTTTACAAAATAAATAGGAGGTTATGAAAATGGGAAAGAATGTACTTATAATATCAGCAAGTCCCAGAAAGGACGGAAATTCAAATATGCTTGCGGATGCCTTTGCCAAAGGGGCACAAAGTAGCGGAAACAGTGTTGAAATTGTCAGACTTTATGACAAGACAATAAATTTCTGCAAGGGTTGTCTTGCCTGTCAGGAAACGGGCTTTTGCGTAATTCATGATGATGCAAGCATAATTGCACAAAAAATGTTTAACGCCGATGTTTTGGTTTTTGCAACCCCTATTTACTACTATGAAATGAGCGGTCAGATGAAAACAATGCTTGACAGGGCAAATCCCTTATATGACAGCGACTATAAATTCACAGACATTTATCTTCTTACAGCCGCCGCAGAAGATGAAGAAGAAACCTCCGACGGAGCAATTAACGGTTTAGAAGGCTGGATAAGCTGTTTTGAAAGAGCCTCTCTTAAGGGAACAGTAAAGGGTCACGGCTTTACAGACGTTGGAGAAATAAAAGATGCCCCTGTTTTAAAGGAAGCCTATGAAATGGGAGCAAAGATCTGAAATGAAATATGATTTTGACAAGGTAATTAACAGAAGAAATACATATTCTCTCAAGTGGGATGTAAAGGAAAACGAACTGCCTATGTGGGTAGCCGATATGGATTTTGAAACCGCCCCGGAAATTAAAGAAGCATTGCAAAAACGTGTTGAAATAGGCGCTTTCGGCTACAGTGTTGTTCCCGATGGGTGGTATAAGGCTATAGAAAGCTGGTGGATGAGAAGATACGGCTTTGAAATAAAGGACGAATGGCTTCAGTTCTGCACAGGCACTTTAGCAGCCGTAAGCTGTGCCGTTAAAAGAATGACGAATGTGGGCGACAATGTGGTTTTATTAACCCCGGTCTATAATATTTTCTTTAACTCTGTTGAAAACCACGGCAGAAGGGTTCTTGAAAGCAGACTTGTTTATAAAGACGGCAGCTACAGCATTGACTTTGACGACCTTGAAAAAAAGCTGTCAAATTATATTACAACAATGCTTATTTTATGCAATCCCCACAACCCGACAGGAAATATTTGGAGCAGAGAGGACTTAGCCAAAATAGGAGAACTCTGTCAAAAATATAATGTAACAGTCCTCTCCGACGAAGTTCACTGCGACCTAACAGAGCCGGGCGAAAAATACATACCCTTTGCAAGTGTTTCCGAAGCCTGCAAAAACATAAGCATAACCTGTATTTCCGCCGCAAAATCATTTAATTTGGCTGGCTTGCAGTCGGCGGCAGTGTGTATTCCCAATGAAGCCTTAAGAAATAAAATGATAAGGGGCTTAAATTCCGACGAAGTTGCCGAGCCCAACTTTTTCGCCGTTGAAGGAACAGTTGCGGCATACGAAAAGGGCGAAGAGTGGCTTGAAGAGCTTAGAAAGTATATAGCCGAAAACAAGAAAACAGCGGCAGACTTTATAAAAGCCGAGATGCCGGAAATAACGGTTGTAAATGGCAAAGCCACCTATTTAATGTGGCTTGACTGCCGAAAAATAGCTGAAAATACCACAGAACTCTGTCAATTTATAAGAAAAGAAACAGGGCTTATTCTTTCGGAAGGCGAAACCTACAGAGGAAACGGCAACGGCTTTCTCCGCTTAAACACAGCCTGCCCAAAAAGCAGCCTGACAGAGGGGCTTTTAAGGCTTAAAAAAGCTATAAAATAAAAAGCGGCAAATGAGCGAAGCTTATTATG
>JAJBVU010000162.1 GCA_020859645.1 Eubacterium sp.
TTATTACCTTCTTTAAAATCAAAGCTGCATCGGCGGCGGTTAAAGCCTCATCTCCGTCTACATCGGCAATCTCGTTCTGTATCTGCCACCCGTGATTGACTGAGCCGTCACTTATAATAAGGCTGAGAAGAACTGCGCTGTCATTGGCAGTTAACGACCCGTTTCCGTCTGTGTCGCCCACAACGCCGTTATTTGTGGTTGTCTCTGTTGAGGCGTCTGTGGTTGTCTCTGTAGTTGTTTCTGTTGTAGTGGTTGAAGAGCTTCCGGAGGGGAAGGTTATGCTGACGGAGGTAACGTTAATATGATTGTCAGCCGTTAAGGTATACGTTCCGGCAGTGAGATTTTCAGCCGGTGTCTGAGTTGATGAGCCTTCGCCCATTTCGTAGGAGCTTGAGCCTACAGTTTCGCCGTCCTCATTTAAAAGAAGCGCTTTTCTGGTTCCGCTTGAGGTTGAGCTTGCGTGAGAAGCTGTAATAGTTACGGTTGCTCCCTCTGCCACAGTAAATACAAGGCTGTTTTCGGAGGTAAGCCTTATTCTGCTTGATGAAGAGGAGCTGAAATCCCCAACCTGTTTAAAGTAGATGTTTGAAGAAAGATTTGAGGGGGTAAGCTCAAAATCACTTTCTATTGTTGAGTAGGTTGTTTCTTCGCCGTCGGTTAAATTGTTTTCAAAGAATATAAGGGTCTGACCGTCGGTCATAACGCCCGAGTTTGTAACAGCTTCAGCCTTTGCGGCCGCTGCGTCTGTAAGATGAGCCACATCGGAAACCTGATTTGCACTGTCATAATAGAAAACACTTGAGCTTGTGTCAAAGTTTTGGGTGCTTTCCGGGTGCTTGCTGCTGTTTGCGGTGAAGGTTAAGGCTCTGTCGGCTGTGTCGGTTAAAACCTTTATGTTATCATCGGCGGTATAGCTTGAATTGTCGATAGTGTCCATATAGGATTTTATAAAGCCTGCACCGTAGGAGCTGTCATACTGAACGCCGAAAATAGAGGTTGAATTCTGATAATAGTTGGCTTCTGAGAAAACCCATGCGGAGGCTCTTGCACTTATGGCACTGCCTGCGTTATAGGTGTAGTTGTTGTACATATGAAGGTTTACATATCTCGTCAAGGGCAGTCTGGCATTGCAGCTGTTAAAATAATTGTGGTGATATGTATAGTTATACTGCTTTGTGCTGTTGCTTCCGCCGTTTAATGATGATTTGTGGGTGTTGTTGTAGCGGCAGTAGCTTATTGTAACATTGCTGCAGGTGTTCATATCAGTTGAGCCGTCGCCGTCGCCCTTGTCCTGTTCTTCAGTCAGGTCATAGAGGTTTTCGCCCTTGTTAAAGGTGCATCTGTGAAGCCAGACATAGGTTGAGCCGGAAGCGCTGCAGGCATCCTCGGGGTAAAGCCCGAAGGTTAAGTTTTTAACCTCAATGCTTGAACAGCCCGAAAAGTTTAAGCCCCATTTTGAAATTGAGGCGTCTGTGCCTACGCCTTCTAAGGTTATATTTTCGGCACCTGAAACGTCCATCATATTAAAATAAGAATCGCTGCTTTGTTCCTTGTCTGTAAGACCGCTGAGGGCAGCTACGCCGTTAGCTGCGTCGGTGGTTTTTGTGCCGTCTGCGTCTCTTGTTTGAGTGTCGATTTCGCCTATTATTCTGATGATAAGGGGATTTGAGATTTTTTTTGCGTTTTTGAGAATTTCGCCTAAGCCCGTATAGCTGCCGTAGGTTACAGTGTTTTTTGTTTCGTTTGTAACATAAATTATGTCGGCGTTTGCTTTTGGGGTTCCGTCATTGTTATAGGCTCCTACACCTGTTGTTCTGTTGAAATGGGCATAGCCGGATCTGTCCTCAGCCGCAACGGAAATATTCTCCGCCGTAAGGGTTTCGCCTGAGCCGGTTGTTACCTTAATGTCATAGGTGCCTGCTTCAAGCCCTAAAATGTCAACTCTTCCGCCGCTGGTGTTTATGCTTCTTATAAGCTCGCTGTCTACAGCTGTATAGGTACTGTCGGAGCTTTTTTTGTATTCAACGGAAGCTGCGTCAATATTTGTTTCGCCGGACCACTCTGCATAGGCTGTTTCATACCAGCCCCCTGCAGTAAGACCTGAAGCATAAGCCGAAGCGCCGCCTATCTGCAAAAGAGAAGCGGTTAAGCCTGCGGCTAAAGCCAAAGCCGTTATTTTTTTGAAAAGCTTCATTGCTGTTCCTCCTCGTGAATTGTTGTTAAATGTAAAGATTTTGTAAAATTATTATATATCAACGTTTTTAATAAGTCAATTCTGAAATTTTACATTATGTTGGATTTTACAAGGATTTTACAAAAGGGGTTTATTTTACAAAAAAACGTGTCGGTAAAATTCAATAAAAATACGAATAGGCAAAAAATAACCTCCAAAACCGATTATTTCTCGGTTTTTGGAGGTAAAATAAAATTAACGGCACAATAACAAAAAATCAGTGCGGCTGAAGTGTCAGGCTTTAACAATGCCCAGCTGTTTTAAAGCCTCGGCGCTTGCTTCGGTGCCTTTCTTTTCAAAAACATCGGCTCCGAATTTAAGCTTTGTATATCCTATAATAATATCGGCGCATTTGTCTCTGCCTGCTCTTGCGCTGTTTATAGTCATATCATAGGCTATGGGGCTCATCCAGTTTTCGCCGCCGGTTAAATATTTATAATAGTCAGATCTGTATTTGTCTGTCTGAACAATCATTTTGTTGGCTTCTTCTTTGGTTACGCCCATTCTTTCGCAAATGCTTTTAACACAGGCGTCTCTGGGCGCTTCTATATAGAAGCTTGCCACATTGTCAAAATCTCTGAGAATGTAGTTTGCACACTTGCCCACAATTACACAGCTTTGATTTTTCGCCAGCTCTCTTATGATTTTAGCCTGAATTTTATATAAGTTTTCATCTGAAACAAAGCTCTTTTTAGCCGGTGAAATTATATCGTTGTTTGCGGGGATTTTCATAAGCTTTTTTATAAGGTTATATCCTCTCAGCTGTTCGTCTACCTGTGAAAACAGGCTTTTGTTAATTCCGCTGTAATGCGACGACATTTCTATAATCTGACGCTCATAACAGGGTATTCCAAGTTTTTCCGCAAGGGCTAAGCCCACCTGTTTTCCTCCGCTGCCGAAGCCTCTCGCAATAGTTATTACAAAATTATCCATAAAAGCACCTCCGTCCGTAATTATTTGATAAACCGTTGTGCATCTCCTTAT
>JAJBVU010000243.1 GCA_020859645.1 Eubacterium sp.
AAAGAATATGTTAAAATAATTCTAAGGATTACTGTAAAGGCTTCGGTGAAGCTTAATTTACGGCTTAACTGTAAGTCTAATTATTTTAAGAGGTGATATAAATGCGTAAAAAAGAAATGTTGGCTATGCTTTTGGCCGGCGGTCAAGGCAGTCGTCTCGGCGTACTTACTACCGATAAGGCAAAACCCGGTGTTGCCTTCGGCGGAAAGTATCGTATTATCGACTTCCCTTTGAGTAACTGTATAAATTCAGGAGTAGACACAGTAGGTGTTCTCACACAGTATCAGCCCCTGACACTTAATCAGCATATAGGTATCGGTACACCCTGGGATCTTGACGGTCTTTCAGGCGGAGCTACTATCCTTGCTCCTCACCAGAAAACAGGCGAGTCAGGCGACTGGTATTCCGGAACTGCTAACGCTATCTATCAGAACATTAGCTTCATCGACCACTATAACCCCGAATATGTTCTTATCCTTTCAGGCGACCACATCTATAAGATGGATTATTCAGCTATGCTTGCTTTCCATAAAAAGAATAAGTGCGACTGTACTATCGCTGTTATGGAAGTACCCTGGGACGAAGCAAGCCGTTTCGGTATTATGAACGCCGATGAAAACGACAAGATCTACGAGTTCGAAGAAAAGCCCGCTAATCCTAAGAGCAACCTTGCGTCAATGGGTATTTACATATTCACATGGAGCAAGCTGAGAGAAGCTCTTATTGCAGACAACAAGGTTCATGCAGATTCCGACTTCGGTATGCATATTCTTCCCGCTTTCTTAAACGGCGGTCAGACTCTCTACGCTTGGAGATTTAAGGATTATTGGAAGGACGTAGGAACAATCGACTCCTATTGGAGAGCTAATATGGAGCTTATCGACACTGTTCCCGAGTTCAATCTCTATGAAAAATTCTGGAGAATTTATACTAAGAACGATCATCAGCCCCCTCAGTTCACAGCCGACAGCGCAGAAATTCAGAAGTCTCTCATTTCAGAGGGCTGCCAGATTTACGGCAAGGTTGTAAACTCCGTAATTTCAAAGGACGTTACCATTGAAGAGGGCGCAGAGGTTTATGACTCAATTATTATGGAAAACTGCGTAGTTAAGGCAGGCTCCAAAATTTATAAGTCAATTATCGACCAGAACTCAACAATCGACAAGAACGTAACTATGGGCGTAGGCGAAGATGTTGTAAACGAAGACAAGCCCAACATCTACAACACAGGCATTACCGTAGTAGGCAACGATTCATATGTTCCCGAAGGTATTAAAATCGGCAAGAACTGTGTTATTTACGGCGTAACCGCAGCCGAAAATTATGAAGGCGGCGAGCTTCCAAGCGGAAAATCCTGTGTTTTAAAGGAGGAGGAATTATAATGAAGGCTATTGGTATTATTCTTGCCGGAGGTAATTCCGACAGGTTAGGCGATTTGTGTAAGGAAAGAGCTATTGCGGCTGTTCCCGTTGGCGGCAGCTACAGAGCAATTGACTTTGCACTTTCAAATATGACAAATTCGGGAATTAACAAGGTTGCTGTTATTACACAGTTCAATCTTCGTTCCCTTCAGGATCACCTCTCAGCTTCAAAATGGTGGGATTTCGGCTCAAAGAAAGGCGGTCTGTTCATTCTTTCTCCCTTCAGAAGCCAAAACGATGACAACTGGTACAGAGGCACAGCCGATTCTATCTATCAGAACATAAGCTATCTTAAAAAGTCAAACGAGCCCTACGTTGTTATTACATCAGGCGACGCTATTTATAAAATGGACTTCAATGATATTATCAACTATCATGAAGAAAAGGGCGCTGACATCACTATCGCTTATAAGAATCTTGCAGGCACAAGCAAGGACCCCAAGCGCTACGGTATCGTTGAGGTTGACGCTGACGGAAGAATTATTGACTTTGAAGAAAAGCCCGAAAACCCCAAGAACACAACAGCTTCTATGGGCATTTACGTAATCAGACGTGACGTGCTTATCGATATGCTTGAAAAGAAGATCCCCGAAGGCAAATATAACCTTGTTAAAGACATTATTAAGCCCGGCAGAAACATTCTTAAGGTTTACGGCTATGAATATAAGCCCTATTGGGTAACTCTTAACAGCACAAAGGCTTATTATGATGCTAATATGAAGTTCCTTAAAGCCGACATAAGAGACCTTCTTCTTAAGGAACCCTATATTTATACAAAGCCCAAGGACGATCCGCCTGTTAAGTACAACGCTACAGCTAAGGTTAAAAACTCCCTTATCTCCGGCGGTACTATCGTAAACGGAACTATCGACAGCTCTGTTGTTTTCAGAAAGGTTTATGTTTCCGAAGGCGCTGTTGTTAAGGATTCTATTATTCTTGAGTCAACTCACATCGGCAAGAACTGTGTTATCGAAAACGCTATTCTCGATAAAGAGGTTGTTATCTCCGACGGCAAGAGCGTTATAGGAACAAAGGACGAGCCTGCTGTTGTTGCAAAGGGCACAGTAATCTGATAATAATTTTAAAATTTAATAATTGAATTTTCAGGACAGGTTTCATTTTTCGAAGCCTGTTCTTTTTTAATGCCTTTTTTTTGAAGAATAAAGGCTGAAGCAGCCGACAAGTTTTTTAATGCTTTTCGTAAAAATGATGAAGTGTAAAATTACCTTCCGCTTCACAAAAATATATTATTCGTAAATATTATAAAAAAAAACTTGCAATTGCCTAAATTGTTTGATATAATGTTAAAAGTGATTTCACATTGTGTTAGGAGGTGTTCAAAATGGCAAAGTGTGATATTTGTGAAAAGAAAATCAGCAACGGCAGAAGAATCAGCATCAGCCGTAGCCAGGTTTCAAGAAGAGCTAAGAGAAGCTGGAAGCCTAATGTTAAGAAAATCAAAATTAATGATAACGGCACCATCAAGTCTATCCACATTTGTATGAGATGTCTGCGTTCAAATAAGGTTACCCGTGCTCTTTAATTCAAATTGTTTATATTGTTATAACAACCCCCTTTTATTAACTCTTTTGTAAAATAAAGGGGAGTTTTTATTTTCGGGCAAAGGCTCAGCCCCGTCTTATTCTTTCTTTTTTGCATATGTACGGTAAAAAGCAGGGAATAAGGCGCAGGCGGAACCCCGGCTGACACTTAAGATATTTTTTCATCTGAAATATTTATTATGTTCTCAAGCAGTTTAT
>JAJBVU010000201.1 GCA_020859645.1 Eubacterium sp.
CAGCCGGAATATAGTTTGTTCTTTCAAATGTATCTTGAGCAGCCGAACCTTTTATACACATATATCCCGTTAGTTTGTAAAATTGCTTGCCGAACAGCATTTTTAAATAATTTATATCATCATCGGTCATCTTTGATAATTTTATTGTGTTCTCAATCGATATTTTATCAACTCCCGATAAAATATCAGCAGCAGAAACGCTTTGTTTTATATTTATATCATCAATGGAACGAGCATATAAATCATATTTAACCACAGATGCGCCTGAGATATTGAATTCCTTTCCCAAAGCGTCAGCGATTTCAAGACCGTTCCGATAAGATGAGTGTCCATTGTAATGCAAAAAAAGCTTGTAATTTGAAATGAGGTTTTTATCCATGTTGATTATTGCTCTGTACATTTTCCCGATAAGATATTTTTTCATTTCCTGTGTTATATCATTTCTGTCTGCCTGGTTTCTGCATACCCTAAAAACAGAAACATTAAGCTCATTGTTTGCAGTAGCTTTTATATCATTTCGCATTTGCCGGTCATTTTCAAATCCCAACGCATCAATATACGGTTTAATTATATTCTTAACTTTTGATATGCGCTTTTTAAAGTTGTTCATTTGTGCAGCTCCTATCACGCCTTGAGGATATAACAGAATCTTCCATATTGAACTTTACAACGTTAAGATTGGATATGAATTTCCCTGATAATTTGTAGGTGACATCTTTTGACCATTTAGGATATATTTTATGAAGTCCGTAAAGCAGACTATAGCTGTGTATTCTAAAGGTTTTCTTAGTCTGTGAAAGTATTTCCGGATTCACGAGGTGCGCTAAATGATCCGTTTCAACACTTCTGCATGCCACAATGGATTTATCATCAGGATTTACCAGTATTTGAATAAATTTGGGGCTGCCCAAAACTCGCAATACATTTTTATGTATGACTATCAGCGAATCTTTTACGTTTATGGATATTGTAGGTTTTAGGATTGCTTGTTTCATTGTTATCTTCCTCCTATTTCCAACTGTTCAAGAGATGTGTTTTCTTTTTTGTTTGCCAAACTAAAGACAGCATAGCCTTCGACTATATTAACCTGCAAAGATTTTTTGTGTTCTTCGAACGGAATACCGAATTGCTCTTTCCAATCCTCAGGAAAAATCGGTATTCGTGATGTTTGCGGCTTGCTGCCTGTTTTGGTTATACGCCTGAATGTTTCCGCTGTTTTTAGGTCAAAAACAAACAGATTTTCATTATTTGCGTGAACCATTTTACCTATGGATTTGTAGCGATAATCAGGGTTCCAATCCATAAGCTGAATTATTTTTGCAAAAAATATTCTACAGGTTATTTGCTTTGGACGCCTTTTTGCACTTCGCGAATACCAGCAAAACGAATCCTTTTCTTCTTCAATACAAGGTCTTATAACAAGTTTTTTATCGTTCGAATTGATTAAAATTTGAACAAAATCGGTATTAGGCATTTTGTTAAGACAAGCGGCATTTACATATACTTTGCAGTTGTTAAATGTTATGGACGGTTCTTTTATATGGGCAAAAAACTCGCCTCTTACCACTTGATAGCCATCATAACTGAAGTTCTCATTTTCTGCTATATTATCCATTTCTTTCACCTTTCTTAATGCTATTAATCTCATTATTTATATTTTTATTCAATTCATCTTTGTCTGCTACATTGGGAATACTGTCATTTTGACAAGGCTCTCCATCGACATCGGTATCCCATTTACCCGTTTTGGTGAAATTCTCTAATTCCTTGACTTGAGCATGGGTATAAAAATTATATCCGAAACCGTCTATCCATTCTGCGGGATAACCTACGATATTCTTGCCGGAATTTGATATAGAGGCTATATGCTCTTTAAAATTATTATCTGAACCGTCGTCTTCTGAAATGCCTGATATAAACACCTCTGCATCGCTGATGTCGAAAATTATTATCGGCATATTGTCGCGATTGTAATATGTCCCCTGTATGCGATATTTCCATGATAAATTCCAGCAGAATATTTCATATACCGCATTTAAAAATGCACGTCCGCTTATAGTTTTGGAAATAATTTCTCCGTTTGAACGTTTTGCCCATTTTACAGACAGATTTTTATCTTTGTCAGAGGGACGTATAGCCAAAAGCCGTTTCTTTGGATAAATAAGTATTTCTACGTATTGGATATTGTTTAATCTACGAATACATCCCAGACTGAAAGCGACATTTGTCGCTGATACAGTCATAAATGTTTTATCGGAGATATTAAAAAATTGAGAACGAGCTATTTCATATCCTCGAAAATCAAATTCACCATCCGGAAGTTCTATTTCAAGCTCATCAGTTATTGAATTTTCAGTTTCGTCGGCACTTTGAGATGCGATAATATAATCTTTTGCTTTAAATCCGCTCCAGTGCGGATGGATATTTACAAATCCCGTCAGCGCGCCTTGTTTTATAACCTTCAACTCCGGCAATATCCTCTTATTCCCATATTTTGTATTATTGATAAACCGCTGTACCGCAATAAAGTCATCTCTTGAAATTATTGGCTCGTGATTATTCTCGTAAAGGTATTGGTTCTTGTTTCTTTTATTTTTCTTTGATTTATGGTCAAGATAATTAGGAGTCCATGTTTTTCTTGCAAGCACCGCACCGTAATAGCGTTCGTTCTGCAAAATGTTTAGTATTGAACCGGGATTCCATACGTCATTATTCTTTTTTGTTTTACATCCGAGATTAGTAAGGGTTTCGGCTATTTGCTTGCAGGTATATCCATACAAATACATAAAAAATATCAGTCTTATGATTTTTGCCTCGTTCTCATTTACAACAAGATTGCCATCTTCATCGTTGTCATAACCCAGCAATGACGGAGTAAGAAAAATGCCCCTACCGAAACGCATTTCTATAGATGCGTTCATCACGTTACTTTTGATTCTGCTTTCTTCCTGCGCCATTGTTGACTGCCAAGCGAGCTGATTATCAATATCTTTTTTGAACGTAAAAAGATTTTCCGCCTCAAAATATACGCAAACAGGAGGATTCATAGCCGCTAATTTGCGAACATACCCTATACGATCGACAACATTACGCGCAAAACGCGACACGCTCTTTGTAACAATTAAGTCGATCTGAACACGCACATTGATACAAAATAACGATGAACACGGATACCCCA
>JAJBVU010000130.1 GCA_020859645.1 Eubacterium sp.
GTTTATATTAATAGCTGTAAACAGAAAAAACACACACAACTGTTTATATCATAATTTTTTCTCCCTTTCTTAAAATTATAAAAGCAAAGTCAGGATATGGTCGCCGCCATATCCTGTTTTGCTTTCTGAAATATTTTTATAAACTGAGACAAGCCTATATTTCTCCCGTCATATAAAAACGGCTTCGGATATTAACCGAAACCGCTGTCTTTTTAAGATTTTTCGCTTTCTTCCGCTTCCGCTAAAAGCTCCTTAACCTTTTTTGCCTGTCTTTTTTTGATGTGTGCACCCACAATTTCAGATACGTCCGAAATTGTCATAAAAGCGCTTGCATCATCGTCTCTTATAAGTCTTTTAAGCTCGTGAAGCTCCACTCTTGTTACAACACAGTAGAGCACAACCTTTTTTCCGCTTATAAGCCCTTCCCCTTCAAGCATAGTGACCGTTCTGCCAAGCTTATCGTAAATTGTGTTGGCAATTCTCTTGCCCTCGTTGGTTATAATCATAACCGCCTTGCCCTGTTCGAAGCCGGATTCCACAAAGTCAACAACCTTAGAGGTTATGAAGTAGGTCAGAAGGCTGTACATAGCCCTGTCCATAGTGAAAACCAAGCCTGCGCAGCCGAATATAACTACATTGCATATAAGCACGAACTGCCCTACGGAAATAGAATATTTTTTGCTGACAAGAAGTGCAAGGGACTCCGTTCCGTCAAGACAGCCGCCGCCTCTTAAAACCGAGCCTACGCCGACGCCCAAAAATACGCCGCCGAAAACAGCCGCCAAAAGAGGGTCGTCTGTTACGCTTTTGTCAAGGCTTCCGAAAATTTCAAGAAAAGCCGAAAACAAAACCATTGCGGCTCCGGCTCTTAAAAGAAATCTCTTTCCCATTTGCCTGAAGCCCAAAAACAAAAAGGGCAGGTTTAAAATAAATACCAAAATACCCAAGGGCAAATTAAAAAGCTGATGAATAATTATGGCAACGCCCGTTACGCCGCCGTCCAAAATAAGCACAGGCACCAAAAAAAACTCAAGTGCCCCGGCGGCAATTATTGCCCCCAAAACCAAAAGCAGTAAATTCGATATATAATAAAGCGGTGAATTTTTCTTAAACAAAGGCATAGCCTTAAAACCTTCTTTCCCTTACATCAATAATTTTTACAATTCAATATTTCCCTTTAAATCCTCGGGGGTGGTTATTTTTATGTTATAATATCCCCCTTCAACAATTCTGACCCTTTCTCCCAAAAGCTCAGCCGCCATAGCGTCATCTGTCAAAACAGCCTTTTCCGCCGCCGCTTTTTTATAGGCTTTTTTGATTAGGTCTGTTTTAAAAGCCTGGGGCGTTTGAGCATTCCAAAGAGTGCTTCTGTCGGGGGTTGCTTTAACAAAGCCCTCCTCGGCGATTTTGACAGTGTCCTTGCTTTTAACCGCCATAACACAGGCTCCCCATTTTTTGACCGCTTCGATCACCCTTAAAATATCGTCATTTTTAATAAAGGGTCTTACTCCGTCGTGAATTAAGACGTATTCACAGTCATCTGAGAGAGCCTCTATTCCCTTAACAACGGAGTCCTGACGCTCTTTTCCCCCGGGAACAACGTCTTTAAGCTTGTCAGTGTCCTTTAAAATGTCCCGGCAGGTATTTATATGTTCTTTTCCCGTCACAACAACGATTTCATCTATTTTTTTGCAGTTTTGAAATTTTTCAACCGTATGCCGAATTATAGGCTCGTCATTCAAAAGTAAAAACTGCTTGGGAATATCCGTTCCCATTCTTTTTCCACTGCCTGCGGCAACTATAACGGCTCCGACCTTTCCCATAAAACATCACCTTCAAAATCTTATGACAGCTCAAGCATTTTATCCAGAGCCAAAACAGCCAAAGCCGCCGTCTCGTCATCAACGCTTACCTGTCTCTTAAAATTACCCTCTTTTATTTCGCAAAGGGTTTCGTATAAATTTTCAGTGTTAATCTTGTTCATATTTCGGCAAATGCTGTTGGAGTCAAGAAGCTTAATCTCTTTTGAGGGGTTTTCCTTGGCAATTCTTTCCACAAGGTTCTTTTCAGTCCCCACAAGGAATTTACTTCCGTCAGGCGCACCCTTTACAACATTTATAATAAACTCCGTTGAGCCTTTTCCGTCTGCTTCTTTAACTATGTCATATCTGCACTCAGGATGAAGAAGCACCTTATAGCCCTCGTTTGCCTTCTTTGCTTCAAAAAATGTTTCATCGCTTATAAAGTGGTGAACGTGGCAGTAGCCGCCCCAAAGCACTATTTTAACCTTGTCAGACGGGCAGTTTAAATAAAGCTCGTCCTTAAGCTGATTGTATAAAGCCATTTCTTCAAGTGAAACACCCAAATCAACCGCCGTATTTCTTCCCAAATTTTGGTCGGGCAAAAACAAAACGATTTTTCCTGTGTTTAAGCCCCATTTCAAAATTTTGGGCGCATTGCCTGAGGTAACCACCGTTCCGCCGTATTTTCCGCAGAACGCCTTAACCTCAGCCTTTGAATTTACATATGTAATGGGCAAAATCCTGCCCTTTCCGAACTTCTCTTCCAAAAGCTTCATACACTTTTCGGCGCTTTTCCTGTCTGCCATATCAGCCATAGGGCAGCCCGCAGACCTTTCGGGAAGCAGCACCCTCTGACCCTTTTCTGTCAAAATGTCGGCTGTTTCCGCCATAAAATGTACTCCGCAAAAAACAATATATTCAGCCTTTTTATTTTCAGCCGCAAGTCTTGCAAGCTTTAATGAGTCACCTACTGCATCGGCGCAGGCCACAATCTCGTCCGGCTCATAGTGATGAGCTAAAATATAGAGCTTATCTCCCATTTCCTTTTTTATTTTTTGTATTTCTTTAACCATTTTTCTCCTCCGAATTAAGGAACCCTTCCATTCCTGTCTTGCTAAAAAACAGTAACAGTTCAGCCAAATAATTCGTAAAAGGTCTGCTCAGAACTTTTCCCTGCGGAAAAGCAGCTTCGCTGTCCGACATCTTTCGGATTCCATCAGAACTTTTCCTTGCGGAAAAGCAGCTGCCTTGATTTTTTCGCAGAAAAATTCAAGGTTGCAGTGAAAGTCTTTTCATCGAATTTCACTGTGTCCGACATCTTTCGGATTCCATTCGCATCCTTCGCCGCTTTGCGGCTCACTTTTACTCATTATTTG
>JAJBVU010000069.1 GCA_020859645.1 Eubacterium sp.
ACCTATATCAGGCAATAGTATTAAAGAATTTGTAAATAACCTATCTTTTTGGTATACTTAGTACATCAAAAAAAGTTATTCTATACATACGGAGAGATAATTAATTATGAAGCTTGCAGAATTGTTTAAACAAAAACAGGTGTTCTCTTTAGAGGTCTTTCCTCCAAAAAGAGAAGCGCCTATTGACTCGATATATAAAACCTTAGACGGCTTAAAGGCTCTTAACCCCGACTTTATAAGCGTAACCTACGGAGCAGGGGGCAGTGAAAACTTCGAAAAGACATTTCACGTTGCCAAGTCTATAAAGCATGACTATCACATCGAAAGCCTTGCCCACTTATCCTGTATAGGGCTAAACAAAGACGAAGTAAAGACCCTTCTTGATGAGTTTAAGCAAGGCGGCATTGAAAATATTTTAGCCCTGAGAGGAGACCTTAACCCATCCGTTAAGCTCAGCAAGGACTTTCGCTATGCCTGCGACCTAATTAATTTCATCAGAGAAACAGGTGATTTTGACATAGCCGGAGCCTGTTACCCCGAGACTCACCCTGAAGCCCAAAGCCCCGAAGCGGACATTGACTTCTTAAAGGAAAAGGTTGAAGCGGGCTGTACCCACCTTATTTCGCAGCTTTTCTTCGACAATGAGGATTTCTACCGCTTTTTGGACAGGTGTGAGAAAAAGGGCATAAACGTACCCATTGAAGCCGGAATAATGCCCGTTGTAAACAAGGCTCAAATTGAGAGAATGGCGAGCCTCTGCGGCGCAAGGCTTCCCAAAAAATTCAGAAAAATTATGGATAAATACGAAAATAAACCTCAGCAGCTTCACGATGCCGGAATAGCCTATGCAGTAGACCAAATCGTTGACCTGCTGACACAGGGAGTTGACGGCGTTCACCTTTACACAATGAATAAGCCCGATACGGCGTTTAAAATTTACAGAAGCATAGCAACTCTTCTTTAAACCTAACGGCTGTGCATAAACCCTAAAATTTATGACAGCCGTTTATATATAAACTATAAACCTACTAAATTAATATGAAAAAGGAGATTTTAAAAATGGCAAAATTATCAAGAAACGAAAGAAACTTAAGCTTCGAAACACTTCAGCTTCACGTTGGTCAGGAACAGCCCGACCCTGTCACGGATTCAAGGGCAGTGCCTATCTATCAGACATCGTCATACGTTTTCAGAAACTGCGACCACGCTCAGGCACGTTTCGGTCTTACAGACGCCGGAAACATTTACGGCAGACTTACCAACCCCACCGAGGACGTTTTCGAAAAGAGAATAGCGGCTTTGGAGGGCGGTGTGGCTGCTTTGGCTGTTGCTTCCGGTGCTGCTGCTGTTACCTACACAATAGAGGCTTTGGCTCAAAAGGGCGATCACATTGTTTCAGCAAAGAACATCTACGGCGGCTCATTTAATCTGCTTCTCCACACTTTGCCCCAATACGGAATTGACACTACCTTTGTTGACATATTCAATGAAACTGAGCTAAGGGCGGCGATTAAGGAAAACACAAAGGCAATTTTCATTGAAACTCTGGGCAACCCCAATTCAGACGTTGCGGATATAGAAAAAATTGCTCAGATTGCCCACGAAAATAAAATTCCGCTTGTGGTAGACAACACATTTGCAACCCCCTATCTCGTTCGTCCCATTGAATACGGCGCAGACATTGTTATTCACTCAGCCACAAAATTCATAGGCGGCCACGGCACAACCATAGGCGGCGTTATTGTAGACGGCGGAAAATTCGACTGGGAAGCAAGCGGAAAATTCCCCTCTTTGACCGAGCCTAACCCCAGCTACCACGGAATAAGCTTTACAAAGGCAGTCGGTGCGGCGGCTTTCGTCACAAAAATAAGGGCAATTCTTTTGAGAGACACAGGGGCAACCCTTTCACCCTTCCACGCCTTTTTCTTCCTTCAGGGGCTTGAAACTCTTTCGCTTAGAGTGGAACGCCACGTTGAAAACGCCCTTAAGGTGGTGGACTATTTAAATAATCACCCTCTTGTTGAAAAGGTAAACCACCCTGCCGTAACAGACGATGAAAATCAAAAGGCACTTTATAAAAAATACTTCCCCAAGGGCGGCGGATCGATTTTCACATTCGAGATTAAGGGCGGTGAAGAAACGGCAAAGAAATTCATCGATAACTTAGAGCTTTTCTCACTGCTTGCCAATGTTGCCGACGCAAAATCTCTTGTTATTCACCCTGCCACAACCACTCACAGTCAGTGCACTGAGGAAGAGCTTCTCGATCAGGGCATTAAGCCCAACACAATCCGCCTTTCAATAGGCATCGAAAACATTAAGGATATAATTCAAGACCTTGACGAGGCTTTCAAGGCAATCTCATAACCTCATCGGATTAAAACAAAACCCTCCCTGAGCAGCCGACTTTCGGCATTATGCTTAAGGAGGGTTTAAACCTGTCTTTAAATATTCCGGCTTTTTTCAATATGCAAAACAGAGTATTCGCCCTTTGCATTTTCCAAATCATCAGTTGTTTGATAATATAAATCTGAGCCGTCTGTAAAAATTTTAACTGTGTTAAGACTGTTTAATTTTTGCCTGTCTGAGCCGTCTGTATTAACGGAATACAGTGCACCGCCTTCATCGATATTCGAATAATAAACAATTCCGCCACTGATATTTACAGCATTGCACCTGTTTTCGGCAAGGGTGAAAATCTCCCCTGTTTCCTTATTCATACACATAAGCCTTTGACCGCTGTCAGTAAAATAAATATTATTTTCATCACAATCAATATAATAAGAATATCCGCCGTAAAGAGCTTCCGTTGTTTTTGAAGCAAAATCATATTTGTTGACGCTTCCGCTGTTTTTGTCTATATAATATATGCAATTTTCATATATGTCAGCCGCAAAGGCTTTTGCGCTGTCGGCTAAAAGCTTTTTGTGCTTTCCCTTTAAATCAGTATAATAAAGCTTTCCCCAATTGTCATCATAAGAAGCTGATATATAAAAGATATATTTATCCGTAACAACTAAATTTTGTGCATAGTCATTGTTTATTTTAACGGTTTTATGTGTTTCTGTGTCCGACCTCATAATTTTTCCCGGTGACGAAGAAATGTAATAAAGGCTGTTGTCTGTAAGATTCATCTGATATGCAAATTTATAATTGCTTATAAGC
>JAJBVU010000340.1:0-1031 GCA_020859645.1 Eubacterium sp.
GCCTTGCGCTTGTTGCCTTTGACGGCTTTAACACCTGTAGGTTCCCACTTAGTTTTGCGTTCCCCTTCCTCGTTCTTATACGGAATAACAACGTAATAGTTTCCCTTTTTCGTTTGCAGACTACCACTTGTCATTAAGACAAACCCTCCTTATTAATGACAAGCCCACATGATTCGTCCATTATATCATTATCCTTAATTGGCTTCAATGCGAAACCCTCTAAATAAGCAATTATATTCTTCTTCGGGATGAGGTATTTTTTACCTATCCTTATGCTATAAATGGTTCCACTCTTTACGAGGCTATATGTCTGGTTCTTCCCAATCCTCAGCATCTTCGCCATTTCTTCTACAGTGACAACATCCGCATAGCTATCAAACAAATATTTCTACCTCTCTCAATGAGTATTAAATCGGTATGCACGCCTAAATGCTACTTGATTCAATGATTGTATGGGTGGGACTAAGTGGGACTAATTGCACAAGAAAGAAACATCTGAAACGCCATAGATTGGTTTATAGAGGGCGTTCACATGATTTCTTAATGTTCTGTTGCATCGAGAAAAGTAGTGCTTAGATACTACTTTTGCTGTAAGCTTGCAGGCTCTTTGTAATCGCCGTGAGATATTCAATGATATCCCCCTTCCCATACAGTGTTAAGGTTTTGCCTTGCTTTCTGTATGAATAAAGCCATTCCTTACATGACCTCGTGCCAAATCTATTGTGCAATCCTTTCAGGATATCAATGTTATAGATGAAGTCGGCATACTTGCAGACAAAGGATGAAAAAGCTGTTAATCTTCCTTCGTAGTCCGCCGCTTGCTCGTATATATAACGATTGCTTAGCTGCTCTATCTTCTTGGAGCTTAGCAAGCCAATACAATCGGGGAGGCTTTCTAACGCGCAAATGACCGCATTGATCGCATCGTCGATATTATTATTTTTTCGCATTCTCTTAAGTCTAAATTCTATGCGCGTTTGAACTGGATTTTTCCCTTTGCTTTCCTCGGCCTTATTGTAAATCTCCAGTTC
>JAJBVU010000340.1:1041-3164 GCA_020859645.1 Eubacterium sp.
CTACGCTTTGTCAGGTCAGCGCCATTTGTGTAATAGCTGTTCGCTTGATTGATATGCTCGGCATAGAGTTCCTTTAGATAGCTGTTGATCTTGTAAAGCTTTTCATAGGGGATATTCGTATCAATCGCAATATCAACGCGGTCTATATCATACTCCGTCAAAACAAGGTCATGCGTTATTTCGCCTACTACCCTTTTCAAGCCCGCTACATCCATGATCCCATTTTCGTATTTATTGGGATTAATGATGTAGATTGCTTTTCCACCGGCAAAGCTGAAGCGCTTCATGTACCGTTTTTGGTTAATCTCTTTTTCGGTGAGTAGGGCAATATCGCTTTTAATGCACATAGTGTGGATGTGTACAAAGAAATTATAGTGATGTTTTTCTTTTTTCAATCTTTATGCTCCTCGTTTTTTGCTCCCCCTTTCAAGTCATTGATTGCATCCTCACTATTATCTCTTGCGGAAAACAAAAAATAATAGCGAGGCTGCACCGGTAGCTTACAAAAAAGTAAGTTTTTAGGCGTGCATACTTCGCTAATTGCGCCATTCTATTGTACTTATATTATAGCAAATCAAGGTTGCTTTTTCAAGTGCATTTGAAATCCAAATTACGGAATCGGTACAATATTCGACTATGTGTAACGAACTATAACCCCTTATACTATTAATTAAAAAAGAATTAATTTATAGAAATGAGTAGCACCCCCTTTATGCACCAATATGGATACAAATTTAAAGGCACTCAATATCTGAGCGCCTTTAAAAAACATGCACTAATTCACTTTATCGATTTTATCTACATACTTGTAATAGGTGCTGCGTCCTATCCCCATCATTTTAGCAAATTGTGTTGCCGAAATTTTCCCATATTCTCCATGTTTATACCGCTTATATTCCCTTTCAAATCCATTGGGCACGTCTGCCGTTGGCCTACCGAGTTTCGTCCCCTTCTCCCTGGTCGCGTTCAAGCCTTGCATAATTCTAGCCTGTATTTTTTCCTTCTCCTGCTGGGCCATGTGAGCCTTTAAGGTGACTACAATATCGACAATCATCTTGTACATGCTATCATCACTGATCTTCTGCCAGTCATTCAGATAAGGCACGTCCAGCGCGACCACCCTAATCCCCCTAGCGTTCAAATCTTTCATTTCAAGAATGACATCATCAGCATTGCGCCCTAGACGGTCTATATCGCTCACTAAGAGGGTATCACCCTCCCGCATGGTATTTTTCATTTGAGCGTATTGCGGCCTGTTTTGGGCCTTTGTAGCGCCTGTAATGGTGTCACTGTACCACTCATCAATCGCAAAGCCGTTATCAATGGCATATTGCTTTAGAGTTGACTCCTGCCGGTCTGTCTTTTGCGTTGTCTTGGTCGTACTGATACGCATATAGGCATAGTTTTTATTATTGTTCACCGCTTCATTCCCCCTGCTATCGTTTGATTTCATTATAGCAGGGCATAGCCCGACTGTCTACAAAAACTATAATATATTTCGTAGACAACTATTCCCAATAATTAACCGCTTTTCCGCTAATATTCGGCTTATTTTCGTGACGAAAAATCGTCTATCAAATCAATTGTTTTTATAGACAGTGATTTTTACAATTATGAACGATGGCTCCACATATCTTATATGTTGATTACTTTTACGTCCCGATCCATGACGTGGGCGTATCGCATGGTAAAGAGTGTGCCGCCCTTGTCCCGACCGTCGTATACGGCGATCACACGGCTGGACTGTTCGACCATGTAGCGATTGCGCAGCATAAAGCAATCCGGGTTATACTCATTACACACAACCTTGATTCCGTCACACTGAGTTAATAATCGCTTGACTTTGGAGTTCGTCAATCTATTTGCATAGGGTAAAGCCGCTTCTAAAAATAGTTTATGTTCTTGTTTCAGGTCTATTACAATTTGCGCAAACATCTGATCAATGCCGTCGGCAAATCCAGAAATAAAGGTTGTGTACCCCTCCTGAATTGCTAATAATATTTCCTTTATTAACATCTGCTTGATGATAGCTTCATCTTTGCCAGTCAAATCCCGATGGCCTGTAATACAACAATTTTTTGTATCTGTCATATTTCCCACCCACTCAATAGTTTATTATAAAA
>JAJBVU010000067.1:0-1031 GCA_020859645.1 Eubacterium sp.
GATTAGATGAGCTTTAAAAGCTTTCCTATAAGGTACGTCAGCTTTGAAGCATTTTTTGCATTTATTTTTAATATCTCTCCGCCCTGATATACAAGCACTGTACCGCCTAAGACTATAAATGTGCCTACGCTTGAAGCAAAAATCGTCAATGCATTTGCATGTGCAGTATGCTTTTTCTGTTCTGATAAAATTTTATCAGCAAGATTAACTTTTTCCTCTAAGCCGGCTTCCTTGTCTGCAAAAATAGCTGTAAGTATTACTTCGTAATTTTTAGAATCTATCCTTTCAGATATTTGCATAACCTCTTTATGTATACTGAAGAACTCATCTGCTATTTTTACAAAGCTCGGATGTGCTTCAGAGACTATCTTGGTAATTTTAATTTGATCTCTGCATCCATATACAGCCATTGCCTCACATATTGACTTGCACATGTCACCTGCGTTTATATCTAAATTTGCGCTTACCTTCTGCAAAACCGGTAAAACTGCATCCTTTGCATTTTTTAATTCTCTTCTGCTGTCTGTTGTGTTGGTTGTCATAAAACATCTTCCTTTCTTTTTATATGATGTATAGTGTTAATATAGGTTCAGGCTTTGTCTTGTACAGATTTTTATTATAATCTTTTTAAGATTATTATTTTTACTACATGGTAAAGCACCTTAGCACAGATTATTTTCTTATTCATTATCCATTCCTACTAAAAAATTTATTTGTCTGTTCATTCTGCCGCATTAATTACTTCATAGTTTCTTTTATCAGTCCTCCTTTTGACTTTGGCTAAGCCATTAAATAAGCTTTGTAATTAGTTTTGCTGCTTTAAAGGTTGTCCTTATGATTATAATTGTTATGTTAAGATTCATGTTTTTTCCTCCTTTCTATTTTATATGAATTATTATACTGCCCTGCTCCGGACGGTTTGTGATTTTCATTTTCTCAAAGACCTTAAGCAGATTTTTGCTTTTTGGCTTTTATTAACTTATAAATGAAAATGGCTGCGTCTATTGCCGTGTTTCCTATTGCCTTTATTA
>JAJBVU010000067.1:1131-3163 GCA_020859645.1 Eubacterium sp.
TTTCTTCGTTCATTTTGGGTTCCTCCTTTTGAATTGCTGTTGTGTTTTACTGTAACTGCATTATATCAGGTTCGGCATTCATATTTGTGATTTTCGTTTTGTAAAAGCTCTTAAGCGAATCACTTATTTTTGGCTTTTATTAATTTGTATATGCACAGCGCCGTGCTTATTGCCGTGTTTCCTATTGCCTTTATTATTTCTTCGTTCATTTTGGGTTCCTCCTTTTGAATTGCTGTTGTGTTTTACTGTAATTGCATTATATCAGCTATACAGACCGAATTTGTAATTTCCATTAAAAAAACCGAGCCTTTAAAAGCCCGGTTCTTATTATTTCTTTTTAAACTCTATATTATCACTGCCTTTTATTCTTTCCGTAAAACTGTCCATTAGATCTCTCCTTACAGACATTTTTATAATCGACTGAATATCCTCGGAAGCATACTCAGTCATAGATTCGATTATAGCAGGGCAGCTTTCGGAGGTCGGGTTAAGGTGGTTATAAACCAAGTCGAGAATTATTTGGTGAAGATAAATTTTTTCGTCCTCGAATTTTATCCATCCTCTGTCAACAAGCCTTTCAACAGAACCGTCAGACGGCTCCAGCCTGCACCATTTTGAAAACTGCTCCTTTGAAATCTTAACATAGCCCAAAAGAGAAAGACTTTTTATAACAGTTTGTTCGCCGACATTAAAACAAGACAAATCAAAAAGCGTCAAAAGATGTTTTTCCACGGTTTCCGCCCGAAGCCGCTTGTCTTTTCTGTGTTTTACATTTGTATCGTCTAACTCAGTTATACCTTCTATAGATTTTATTTCCTCCAAAACCTCCAAGGGGGAGCCTCCTGAAATCCTTAAGTGCTTTGCTATAAGCTCTACTGTCATTGTGTGTCTGTCAACAAAATTTATAATATCCCTTACGGCAGACTGTTCCTCCTCTTGATATTCTGTTTGGTTATAGGCATAAAACAAGTCCAACAGGTCATCATCGGAAACCATTTCGTTAATTTCTATTTGATAATAGTTAAAATCACTGTAGTCCTCTCTGCTTGTCACAATAAATTTACACTTACAGTCAAACAGGTTTTCCAGCTCATCATCGCTTTCCACATCAAAGTTATCAAGCAGAACAATATCGTCCTCTTTAAGAACCTGCTTTAAAACCCTGAACTTACGTCTGTAAAAATCATTTTGATTTTCATTTTCCTCACGGCTGAAATTTCCCAGTTCAACATCAGAACTTAAAATCGTGTTTTTTAAAGAGCCTTGAAAATTTAAAACCAATATCGTTCCGAAGTTTTCTCTGTTATCATTTAAAAATTTTTTTGCGGTTTCGCTTTTTCCTATTCCTCCTATTCCGTGAATGAACACAGCATGATTTTCCTCTAAGCCCTCTTCAAGCTCGGCCAGCTCCTTTTCTCTGCCTATAAATGTATTTGTATTATAAATAAAGTTATCATATAAAAATGTTTTAGATAAGTCCGAAAGGCTGATTAGTTCATCAAGCGCTTCTATAACCTCAGCCGCATTCTGCCACCGGAGACTTACTGCGGAAGAAAGTGTTTTGTGAAAAAAGTTTTCAAGCCTTCTGTAAAGCTTAGGCTGATATTTTGAGTTTTTAAGCTTAAGCCCGTTAAAATCATATTTTACATTCCGTTTTCTTTCATTTAGACCCGGTGTTTTTCCGAACAGCTTAAAATATGTAAGAGCTCCTATTTCATATATATCGGCTGCAAAGCAAATTTTATTTAATCTTCCCTGTTTTAATTCAGGCGCCGCATAGCCCTCCGAGCAGGAAAGTCTTACGGCTTTATTCTGCTTTATATCGTCAATTCTGACAATGGAATCAAAATCAAATAAAATCATTTGCTCCTTTGTTTCAGGCAGAATTAAAATATTTTCCGGCTTAATATCAAGATGAAGACAGCCGTGTTCATGATATTTTTGTATAATTAATGACAAAGCTTTTATTCTTATTAATGTTTCATGTATAGGTTCAAAATCTGTTTTTCCGTAATCCTTGCCTTCATTTAAC
>JAJBVU010000225.1 GCA_020859645.1 Eubacterium sp.
AAAGAATGTTTTGATGTTATTCGATAAAATTCGCTTTATGCTATAATGGGAATATTAGTAACAGTTCAGTCAAATAATTCGCAAAAGGTCTGCTTCGCATCCTTCGCCGCTTAGCGGCTTGTTCAGAAGTTTTGCTTGACGCAAAACCGAGCTAAAGCTCGCCCGATGTCTTTCGGGTTCTCCCTTTACTCATTATTTGGCGTTCCGCTCGTGTCTTACTTTCAGATTTTACGCATATAAATATGCAAAATCTGAAAGTAAAAGACACGGCTGAACTGTTACGAATATTACAAATATGTTAAAAGTTTTGAAATGTGTGGCTTTTGGCTTTGAAATGAGTTATAATTAGGCAGTAGAAAAAACATAAGGAGATGATTTCAGTTGAAATATATTAAAAGGCTTATTGCGGGAGGGCTTTGTGCCTTGGCTTTTGCTTTGGCAAGCTGCTCCGCTGTTTTCGCCGATGACAATTTATTATATGAAATGAAGGACAGCAGGGTTTTGACAAGAGGGGTCACATATGACGAGATTACCAGAGTGACCAAAAACGGCTGGCTTTATATGTATGTTTTAACCCTTGACGTTACCGATGAAAACGTTGATTTAGACGTTATTAAGTCCACAACGGAGTTCGGCTATAAGGAAAGCACCCTTGCCATTTCTCAGGAGAACGATGTTGTTGCGGCTGTAAACGGCGATTACTTCGGCGGCGGAAACCCTCAGTCATCAATGGGGCAGGTTCTTTCCGACGGACAGATTGAAGAAGCCAGAAATTATTATAATGCGGATGCAAACAACTACGCAGGCTTTTTTATAGACTCCGACGGAACGCCCTTTGTGGACTATCTTAAAACCACAGTGGGCTTCTACAACTCTTCCGCCACAATAATTGAGCTTGCGGGGAAGAACAAATATACAGACTTTTCAAGCCCTGTTTATTTTGACAGACAGGCTATAACCACAACAGCGGATTTGGATAAGCGAAATTCCAATTTAACTAAAATTGTGGTAGACACAGGGGCAATTTCTTACATATCCTCACCGGGAGAAACTGTTGAAGTGCCGGAAAACGGCTATATAATCGTTATGAACAATTCAACCAGAGAAAAGGTTATTTCTTATTACTCCGTAGGTCAGGCAGTCAGCTTTGTCGAAAACGGAACCTTTGTTTTCAGACCGGCGAAAAGCACCTCCTCCGTTAATTTCGGAATTTCCGGCGGCGGTGAAATTTTAAGAAACGGCGAAACAATGGCTCAGGGCGAAATCATAAGCCCCTCGGCTCGAAATCCCCGAACCTGTATAGGCGTCAGTCAGGATAAAAGCAAAATCATTATTTTGGCAATTGACGGTCGAGTTAAAGGCATAGGGGCTACTACCTATGAATGTTCAACTATAATGAAGGAACTGGGAGCATATGACGCCATTCAGCTTGACGGCGGCGGCTCGACCACTATGGTTGTTAAGTCCGAAAGCGGCAATTCTTTAGAGGTTGTAAACACCCCCTCGGACGGCTCACAGAGGGCTGTTCCCAATGCAGTAGGAGTTAAATCCGCAGGCACCTCAACGGGCTTAGGATATTTGGAGGTTTCAACCTCAGCTTCCGACAACGTTCTGGTAAACGGCTTGAATTATAATTTGACTGTTCAGGGCTATGACAATCTCTACAACGCAATGGGTGTTTCCGCAGACAGCCTTGAATTTGACCTTGAGGGAATTGAGGGGGAATTTGACGGCTTAAGCTTTACACCTCAGTCTGAGGGAACAGGAAAAATTATTGTTAAGACCGCAGGCGGCGAAATCACCGGAGAATGTGAGATTACGGTTCTTTCGGGAATTTCTTATCTTAAGGTTGAAGCTAACACTCAAAATCTTGAGGTCGGTCAGTCTACAGAGCTTTCAATAACGGAGTTTAACAAAGACGGCTTCGGCGGCAGAACCGTTGATAAGAGCAGTTTAACCTATGATGTAGACGATCCTACGGTGGGCTATGTAACCAATGAGGGCTATTTTGTGGCAACAGGTGACGGACAGGCTAAGGTGACAGCATACTCCGGCGACATAAGCGGCAGCGGCTATGTTTATGTAGGCAAAACCACAGAGGTAATAAACAATTTCGAAACGCCGCTTAACGTTATGTTTCTCAAGTTCCCCGAAAACGGAAGCTTTACGGGGGATGCGGCGGTTCAGTACGGCGTAGGAACAAGCGGAAATGCAAGCATTAGACTTAATTACAGCTTTGCGGCAAATACGTCATCGGTTCAGTGTGCTTACGCAAGCTTTACAGACAGAATAAAGGTTCAGGGAACGCCCTCTAAGCTGGGATTGTACGTTAAGGGCAACAACGGCGGCACTATCGTAAAAATCAACATCAGAGACGCCAATGAAGCAAGCTATAATATTTCTCTGACCGACAGCGTTGATTTTGAAGGCTGGCAGTATTTAAGCGGCGATGTTCCACAGGGGGTAACCTACCCTATTCAGGTAATGTCCGTTTATACGGCAGTGCTTTCCACAGGTGAAACAGCTCCAAGCGGAGTACTTTATTTTGACGATCTGTCCGCAGATGTGGGCAGCTACTCAACAAGTCTTGAAGGGGATAACTCAATGGGGCTTGAAAACGCTCAGGGCGGCCTTTCAAGCCTTTACATTGTGGCTGAGGGTGTCAATGCCTCTTCTCTGGGGCTTGACTTTGCCACAAGCTGGTATTCAAATTATTCCACAGCCGGAAACGAGAGCATTTCTATTGTGAACCTGTCGACCTCAAACGGAACGCTTCTTAAGTCCAATGATACACAGATAAGGTATTTTGCAGACTATGTTGACAGACTGGCGGCGGATAATATTGTTGTTATGGTTAAAAGCGATATGTACGCCACAAGCAGCGGCGGTTTTTCCGACAGCAGAGAAGCAGCGGTTGTTCACGATATATTGAAGGAACAGTTTTTGAAGGGCAAGAATATAATCGTTGTTTCTAACGGCGGCAGCCTTTCTTCCATAAATATTAAAGACGGTGTCCGCTATGTGAATGTGGCGGAAAAAAGCTCCTCCTCACCTGTTTTGACGGTGAAGTATAACGGAGAGAGTATGTATTACGGCTTCTGATTAAGGCTCCCCTTGAGGGGAGCTGTCAGCGAAGCTGACTGAGAGGTGAAAAGAATAA